>NZ_JBHXFJ010000054.1:0-53550 GCF_042722465.1 Streptomyces sp. NPDC127098 | reverse complement strand
CGCCAGCTCCCTGAGCCTGGTCCCCCAGCGGGCGCGCTCGCGGAGCCGGTGGGCCAGCCCGGCCAGCGCGTCGGCGGCGCGGCGGGCGCGCTGGGCTGCCTCCTGACGCTCCTCCCTGGCACGGGCGGCCTGCGCGGCGGCCTCCTCGGCCTCGGCGCGGGCGGCGTCCGCCTCGGCGAGCTGGCGGCCGGCCGCCTCGGCCTCGCCCGCGGCGCGCTCCGCGGCGGTGGCGAGCTCGGAGAGGCGGCCGGCCGGGCAACCGGCGCGCCAGGACGCGATCCTGGCGGTCAGCGTGCGGTCGGCGGTGAGCCTGGCCGCGAGGTCGCGGATCTCGGCGTCGCGCCTCGTGGCGCGCTCGCGCAGGGCGCGGCGCTCGTCGTCGGCGGCGGACTCGTCGTGCATGGCCGGGTTCGGTGGCACGAGAAAGACGCCGCTCTCCGCGCCGCCGGGCGGCGGGGTCGGGGCGAGCAGGGCGGCCGCGGTGCCGACGGCGACGGCGGAACGGGGCAGCAGCGCGGCCCCGGAGAGCACCTCGCGGGCCCTGGCGTGGCTGTCGGGGTCGGTGATGACGACGCCGTCGACCAGCTCGGGGCGGGCCGCGAGGACCGTGGCGTGGTCGGCGGGGTTGACCGCCTGGGCCAGGTAGCGCCAGCCGGGCAGGGCCGGGATGCCGTGCTCGCCGAGGTACTCGACGGTGGCCAGCACGTCGGGCCCCGGGGGCAGCAGGCCGCCGTCGCCGAGCGCGGCGAGGATGCGGGAGTCGTCAGCGGCCGCGGTGCGCAGCTCGAAGAGCTGCCGCTCGGCGTCGGCGACGCGCTCCTCGAGCAGGCCGGCCAGTTGTTCGGCCGCCCGGTCGAGCTCCTCCGCGGTGAGCGCCGGTCCCTCGTCGGCCCGCGCGGGCAGGCCGAGCAGCTCGGCGATCCGCGGCTCGGCCGCCAGGGCGGCCGCGGTGCGCTGCTCGCCCCGCCAGGCCGCCTCGGCCGCCTGCGCCGCGTCGGCGGCGCGGGCCGCCGCCAGCTCGGCCCTGGTGTGCTCGCCGGTGGCGGCGCGAGCCGCGTCCGCCGTGCGCCGGGCGGCCTCCCGCGCCGTCTCGTACGCGGCCACGGCGACGCGCTCGGCGTCGCTCGCGGCGAGCGCGGCGCGGGCCGGGTCGGCGCCGTCCAGCCAGCCGGCGCGCACCGCCTGCTCGGTCTCCTGCTCGACCTCGGCGAGCCGCTGGCGCAGGTGCTCGCTCTCGCTGCGGGCCCGCTGGGCCTCGGTGGCGGCGGTGGTGGCGTCGCGGTGGGCGGCCTCCGACTCGGCCTGGAGCGCGGCGGAACGCTCCTCCTGCTCGGTGGCGGCCAGCTCGCTGCTCGCGGCCGCGGTGTGCAGGGCCCGGACCAGGGCCGCCGCGGCCCGGCCGCGGGCGGCGAGCGCGGGGGCCGCGTCCCGCTCGGCCTCGCGGATGGCGGCCGCGACGCGGGCCGCGCGGTCGGCCGCCGCGCGGTGTTGGAGCACGGTCTCCGCCGCCTGCCAGGCGGCGTGCAGGGTGCGCGCCTCGGTCAGCTCGCGGCGCCCGGCGGCGGCGGCCTTCTCGGCGGCGGCCAGGGCGAGCGAGGCGTGCCGGTAGGCCAGCTCGGCGGCGACCCGGCCGGCGGTGGCGCGGGCCCGCTCGGCGTCGGTGACGGTGTGCGCCGCGGCGGCGACGTGCTCGGCCAGCTCGGCGGCCCGGGCGCGCTCGGCGGCGCCGCGGGCGGCGAGCAGCCGGGCGAGGGCGCGGGCCCGGTGCTCGGCGGCCAGGTGGACGGCGCGGGCCGAGTCGCGCTCGCCGGCGGCCTCGGTGATCCGGGTGAGCAGGTCGAGGGAGCCGGCCGTGAAGTCCCGCTCGGCTCCCAACTCGGCACGGCGGCCGAGCTTGTGCGCGAAGCCGTGCACCAGGTCGGCGAGGCCGTCGGTGTCGCGGGTGTCGGTGACGGCGCGCAGCAGCAGGTCGGTGAAGTCCGAGTCGTTCTTGACGGCGAACAGGCCGGCGGCCTCGCCCTCGTCGGCGTTCATCTCGCGCTGGTAGCGGAAGAGTTCGGGGTCGAGGCCGAGCCTGCCCAGGTGGTCGACCCAGCGTTCGTGGACCTCCTCCCAGACCACGTCCAGGTTGGGGTAGGCCTTGCCGGTCTCGGTGAGGACGTCCCGGAAGCCCTTCATCGTCCGGCGGCGGCCCGACGCGCCGGAGGCGCCGTCGGCGCGGGGGCGGAGCGCGGTCGACTCGGCGACGGGCAGCGAGTCCAGGCTCATCCCCGGTCCTGGCCGGAACGAGTACCAGGCCTCGGCGAACTTGCGCGGGTCGCCGGAGACCTGACGGCCGCGCCACTCGCTGACCTTGCCGACGACCACGGTCTCGCCGGTGAGGGTGTGCTGCCATTCGAGGGCGACGTGGCCGCAGTCGTCGGCGAGGAGGAACTTCCGCAGCACGCCGGAGCTGGCGCCGCCCAGGGTGTTGCGGTGGCCGGGCAGCATCACCGAGAAGATGAGCTTGAGCAGCACGGACTTGCCGCCGCCGTTCTCCAGGAAGAGCACGCCGGCCGGCGCGGGGCGGCGCGGTGGCCCCACGGGCTCGTCCTCGAAGAAGTCCGCCTGGGCGGGCGCCGGTCGGGGCACCGGCTCGCCGACTCCTCGCAGGTCGAGCACGGTGTCGGCGTAGCGGGCACCGGCCGGTCCGATGGAGTAGAGGCGGATCCGGGACAGCTCGTACATGACTGGGGACTCTCGTTAAGTCGCTGGGTCGGGTGGGTGGGCGGGCGGTGACGGTGGCTCAGCCGTGGAAGGGGAGGCCGGCGCCGTCGACCAGTTCGCCGTCGTCGGGGTCGGCCGGCAGCAGCGAGCCGCTGCCGTCGCCGACGGGGACGATGCCGAGGTCGAGCAGCTCGGCCATGGCGCCGGTCGCGGCGAGCTCGCGGACCTGGAGCTGGTAGCGGGGGGTGGTGCGGTAGGTGCCGCCGCCGTCGTCCCCGGTGCGCTGGAGGAAGCCCGAGTCGGCCAGGAAGCCGACGGCCTTGCCGATGATGCCGGTGGTGGAGCCGGCGAGCCGGCGGGCGTCCTTGGTGGCGCCGGTGGCGCTGCGCCGGGCGTAGACCCGCCACGCCGCCTCGAGCCCGGGGGCCTCGCTGACCGGGTCGGTGTTCTCGCCCTGGTCCGCGGCCCGCTCCTCGATGCGGCGGCAGGCCTGGCGGACGAAGGCCTCCACGCCGTTGACGGTGATCCGGCCGAGGTAGCCGTCGTCGGCGAGGTCGGCGGGGCGGGGGAACGCCAGGGCCGCGACGGCGAGATGGGCCAGGCCGTGCAGGAAGCGGTCGGCCGGGTCGGCCGTGGCGCGGCGCGCGTACTCGCCCATGCGGACCGCGAAGACCGAGTCCTCGGCGGCGGCGACGGCCATGCCGGCGCGGGTGGACACCTCGAGCACCACGAGGCCGAGGCCGGTGGCCACGGCGTCGGCGAGCCGGGCGAAGGGGGGCTCCTCCTGGTAGCGGCGGAGCAGGGCGCCGTACTCGGCGTCGCGCGCCGGGGAGAGCTTGGGCTGGAGGCCGAAGGAGACAAGACGGGCGGCGTCGGCCGCGTCGGCCGGGGTCGGCGCGGGTCCGCTCCGCGGCGGTGGAGCCGTCTGGTCACTGGTCGGCGTGAGGGGTTCTGTCACGGGGTGTCCTTAACTGAGCGACGTGACGGAGCGGGCCGGCCAGCCGCCGCGAACCGGGCCGCCGGTCGGGTCAGGGACGTGGTGCTGCCAGGCCTCGGAGGTGCCGCCGGCAGAGCGGGGCGGGTCCCGGTCATCGGCCGGGCTCCGCGGGAGTGGCCGGGGCGGGGACGGTGACCAGGGTGCGGGCGGGACGGCGGGCGGGGGCCGAGCCGTCGGGCGCCAGCAGGGCGGTGCCGACGATGAGGTCGGCGCCGCCGAACTCCGGGTCGTCGAGCTCGGTGCCGTCGTCCACCGCGAACAACAGCCGGCTCTCGCCCTGTCGGTGCGCGGTGCCCACCGGGGGGCTCACCGCGTGGACGGCGAGCAGCGCCACCAGGTACGGCAGTTCCGGGTCGGCGCGGCGGGCCTCGGCGAGGAGGCCGGAGAGTCGGCGCGGCGCGTCCTCGGGGAGCTGGAGCAGCTCCAGCGCGGCGGCCAGCTGCTCCTCGCTGAACCGGCTGTCGTCCGGGGTGGTGACCAGGTCGGGCTCGGGCAGCTCGGCGCCCAGGTGTTCGCGCGGGGCCGGCGGGGTGAGCAGCGACTCGGTGAGGTCGGCCAGCCGCACGGCGCCCGGCGGGCGCGGGCCGGTGCCCCGCGCGAAGAAGGCGTCGGTGACCCGGGTGGCGCGCTCCAGGGGCTCCGGCAGCAGCGGCGCGAGCAGCTGGCCGTAGAGGTCGGCGCCCGCCCTGGCCGCCGGCGGCCGGAACGCCTGGCGGTCCTGCTCGGCGCGGAACAGCGGGCCGGCCTCCAACAGCCGGGACTGCAGCTGGGTGTGGCGCCTGATGCAGTCCTTGACGATGTCGACCAGCTCGGCGGCGCGCAGCTTGTGGCCGGTGTCGGTGGCCTCGTCGCGGGCCCGCCTGATGTTGGTGAGGATCGCGTTCTCGTGCCGGTAGCGGTCGGCGATGTGGCCGAGGGCCTCGTCGATCATGTCGGGCACGGCGTGCAGCCAGTCGACGGCGCGCACGTTGCGCCGGGTGGTCTCCAGGGTGCGGCGCAGCGTCTCCGCGTACTGGACGGTGCGGTACCTGGCCTGCTCGGCGGCGAGTTGGGCGTCGGCGAGGCGGCCGCGGTTGATGAGCACCTCGAGCTTGACCTCGGCCGCGATCTGGGCGCTGGTCACGTCGGTGTCGAGGGCGCCGACCAGCACGTTGACCGCCTCGTCGGTAGTGCGCAGGTACACGCCGCCGCCGGGGCCCGGGACCTCCTCGACGAGCTTGAAGTCGTAGTCCCTGCGGACATAGGAGCCGTCGGGCTCGAAGGTGCCGTACACGGCGCGGAAGCCGCGGTCGACGCTGCCGACGTTGATCAGGTTGTCCAGGACCCAGCGGGCGACCCGCTCGTGCTCGGCGGCGGGCCGGCTCGGGGCCTGGGCGGCGACCCTGGGCAGCAGCCGGGCGACGACCTGCTCGTGGTCGGCGCCGGTGTCGAAGTCCATGCTGAGGGTGACCAGGTCGATCGCGGCGAGCGCCACCTCGGCCATCGCGTAGGTGCTGTACTCGCCGGCGAGGTTGGCCTTGCGCGCGTCCAGGTCGTGCAGCGGCGCGGTGCAGGCCAGGGCGCGCAGCCGGCGGGCGAGCCCCTCGTCCGCCGCGGGGCCGGGGGCCGGACGGCCGCCGGGGAGGTGCCCGCCGGCCGGCGGGCCGGCGGCGCGGCCCTCGCCTGCCTGGTCAGCTGTTGCGGGTGCGGTCACCTGGCACAGATTAGGCGGTGCCACTGACAGTGAGCGGCGCTCGCCGTGCCGATTCGGCCCCGGTGGCGGCGGGGGGCTCGGGATGCGGCGGGGCGGTCGGCGCGGTGCAATGGCAGTGTCCCCCTGAGGGAGCAATGGGAGGAGGCCGGCGATGGCCGCCCCACGGCGTCTGCTGCGGGTCCTTCCGGCCGACTACCGGGAGCGCCTGATGTCCCTGGCGGAGGAGGTCTCCTTCGCGCAGGGCGAACGGATCTTTGAGGAGAAGGGGCGGGCCGACCGGTTCTGGATCATCAGGTCCGGGACGGTGACGCTCGACCTGCGGCTCGGCGGGCCACGGCCGACCGCGGTCTCCTCGCTCGACACCGGCGACCTGCTCGGTTGGTCCTGGCTGTTCCCGCCCTACGAGTGGGACTTCGGGGCCGAGGCGCTCTCGCCGGTGCGCGCCTACGAGTTCCAGGGGCCCGAGGTACAGGCCCTGTGCGACGAGGACCCGGAGTTCGGCTATGTCCTGCTGCGGGTGATCGCGGAGATCCTGGCCCACCGGGTGCGGGCGGCGCGGACCAGGCTGCTCGACCTGTTCGCCCCGCACGCCGGCGGCACGTGACGCCGGCGCCGGTCAGGCGGCCGGTGAGCGGTCGGTGCGCGCCGGCGGGCGGAGGCGGCCGATGTGGTCGATGTGGTCGATGCCCTCGATCCGGCCGAGCTGGTCGGCGGGGCCCGGCCGGTCGGGCGGCGCGGCCGGGGCGGCCGGTCGCTGGCCGAGCGCGGCGAGCGCCGCCCGGGTCGCGGCGCGGGAGGCCGCGTCCAGGGTGTCGACCGTGCCGGCCACCCGGTGGCCGGTCTCGGTCAGCGCCAGACCGACGAGTCCCGGCAGCAGGTCCGTGGCGCGGGCGAGCAGCCAGCGGGTGCCACGGGTGGCCAGCCAGCGGGCGCTGGCGCCCCTGGACGGCGGCGGGCGCTCGGCCGCGGCGGCGGGGGGCGGCCCGGTGGCCAGGCCGCGGCCCGCCAGCGCGGCGTGGAACTCGCGGGCCAGCAGCCGGTGGCCCAGCTCGCTGGGGTGCAGCCGGTCCACGCTCCACGCCTCGACCGCCGCGGCCATCGGGTGGCCCGCCAGGTGCACGTGGACCGCGCCGTGCCGCTGGGACAGGTGGTGCACGACGTCGTTGAGCGCCACCATCCGCCGGGCGAGCGGGCGGGTCAGGGCGCCGGGCAGGCGCAGCACGCCGCCGGGTTCCGGGAGGCAGGCGGTGAGCACCAGGGTGCCGTCCCGGCTCAGGGTGCCGATGACGGCCTCGAGGTCGCGGGCGTTGGCGGCGATGTCGAAGGCGGAGCGGAGGGTGTCGTTGCCGCCGACGATGACCCCGGCCAGGTGGGGGCGGAGCCGGCGGGCGGCGGCCAGCTGCTCACCCGCGGCGTCGGCGGTGCGGGCGCCACTGCGCGCGAGGTTGGTGAGCCGCGCCGGAGGCCGGTGTCCCGGCGCGGTGAGCCCGGCGGCCAGCAGCGGCGCCCAGCCGCGCCAGCCGCCGGGCACCGGGTCGCCGACGCCCTCGGTGAGGGAGTCGCCGAGCGCGGCGAACCGCAGCGCCTCGTTCACCGGGGGCCGCCCTCCACCGCCGGGACGGGCCGTGGCGCGTGCCGGACGACGGCGGGCGCGTCCAGGGCGGCGAGGAACGCGTCGACCGCCGCCGACCAGGGGAACTCCTCGGCGCGCGCCCTGGCCGTGGCGCGGCGGGCGTCGGCGGGGCGGGCGAGCAGCCGCTGCACGCCGTCGGCGAAGGCGGTGCCGTGGTGTGCCGTGGTGCCGGCCGGGCCGAGCAGGGCGGGGACGGCCGAGCACGCGTTGGCGACCACGGGGGTGCCGCAGGCCAGGGCCTCCATGGCGGCGAGGCCGAAGGTCTCGGCCGGGCCCGGCGCCAGCACGATGTCGGCGGTGGCCTGGAGGACCGCGAGGTCTGCCGGGTCGCCGACGTGTCCCCGGAAGACGACGGGCAGGCGGGTCACGGCGGCCCGCTCCCGGAGCCGGCCGCGCAGCGGCCCGTCGCCGGCGACGACCAGGGTGGCCGGCACGCCGCGCCGGCGCAGTTCGGCCAGCGCGTCGAGGGCGAGTCCCGGGCGCTTCTCGGGGGAGAGCCGGGAGCAGAGGGCGAGCAGCACCTGGTCGCCGCCGCCGGTGAGCCGGGCGTGCAGCCGCGGGTCGCGCAGTCCGGGGTGGCAACGGCGCAGGTCGACGCCCAGCGGGGCGCGCACCACGTTCCGCGCGCCGACGCGGTGGAACTCGCGCGCCGCCCAGGCGGTGGTGCACACGATCCGCGTGAAGGCGTAGGCGGTCCGCCGGTTGAGGCCGTCCGCGGCGCGCCGGCACCAGCCGCCCGGCAGGCCCCAGGTGGCCATGACGCCGTCCACGCTCTCGTGCGAGACCATCACGGCCGGCACCCGGTGACGCCTGGCCCACTCCCCGGTCCAGCGCAGGGTGGTGCGGTCGGACACCTCGAGCCGGTCGGGGGCGAGCGACTCCAGGAGCCGGGCGAGGCGCCGCCGGTCGGTCAGCACCCGGTAGCCGCCGGTGCCCGGGACCCGGGGCCCGGGCAGGGTGATCACCCGGCCCTGGGCGGTGCGGACGTCGCTCACGGTCTCGCCGGGGACGACCAGCACCGGGTCGTGTCCCGCCGCCAGGTAGCCGGCGCCCAGCTCGCGCAGCGCGGTGCGCAGGCCACCGGAGGAGGGGGCGACGAAGTTGGCGAGCCGGACGATGCGCTGCCCCGTCACCTGACCGCCACCTCCCTGGCGTGCCGGACGCGGGCGTAGTGCTCGAGGAGCTGGTCGCCGACGGCGGTCCAGGTGCGTCCCGCGACGGCGGTCGCGGCGGCCCCGGCCAGGCGGGTGCGCAGCGCCGGGTCGTCGCGCAGGGTGGCCACGGCCTCGCGGATCGCGGCGCCGTCGCCCGGCGGCACCAGCAGCCCGGTCCTGCCGTGGTCCACCAGGTCGAGCGGGCCGCCGGCCGCCGGGGCCACCACCGCCACCCCGCTGGCCTGGGCCTCCTGGACGGTCTGGCAGAACGTCTCGAACGGGCCGGGGTGCGCGAAGACGTCGAGCGAGGCGTAGATCCTGGCCAGGTCGTCGCCGGTGCGGCGGCCCAGGAAGCGGGCCCTGGGCAGGGCGGCGCGCAGCGCGGTGCCAGTGGGCCCGTCGCCGACGACCACCAGCCGGACGCCGGGCAGCGCGGAGGCCTGGGCGAGCAGGTCCACCCGCTTCTCGGGGGCCAGCCGGCCGACGTAGCCGAGCAGCAGCTCACCGTTCGGGGCGAGCTCGCCGCGCAGGCGCTCGTCCCGCAGCGCGGGCCTGAACCGCCCGGTGTCCACGCCGCGCTGCCAGAGTCGCACCCGCGGCACCCCGTGGGCTTCGAGGGCCCGCACGGAGTCGCTCGAGGGAGCCAGCGTCAGGTCGGCGGCGGAGTGCACGGCGCGGATCCGGCGCCAGGCGGCCAGTTCGCCGGCGCCCAGGTAGGTGCGCGCGTAGCCCGCCAGGTCGGTCTGGTAGACGGCGACGGCCGGCACCCCGGCGCGCGCCGCCGCGGCCATGCCGCGCACGCCGAGCACGAAGGGGCTGGCCAAGTGCACGATGTCGGGCCGGTGGCCGGCCAGGGCGGCGGCGAGCCGGCGGCTCGGCAGGGCGACCCGGACCTGGGGGTAGCCGGGCAGCGGCAGGGAGGGGACGTGGACGAGGGGAGCGGGTCCTTCGTCGCGGGTGTCCGTGCCGGGGGCCGGCGCGGGGGCGACGACCAGCGGGTGGTGGCCGCGCTCGACCAGGTGCCTGGCGGTCTGCAGAGCGGTGTGCGCCACGCCGTTGACGTCGGGGGGATAGGACTCGGTGACGATCAGGACTCGCATCGGGGAGGTGCGCATACGAGCGTTGTCGCCGACCGGGGCATGGGCAGGCCCACATCCGTATGTCCGTTCGGAAAACGTCCCATGAGGCTTAGGCCCTGGCCGGCCGAGGGCAGGAGCCAGGCCCAGGGCCAGGCCCGTCGCTCACCCCGTGGCGCGGTCCGCCAGCCGGCCGCGGACGGCGGTCTGCACCCCGGCCTGCTCGGCGGGATCGGTGGCCAGCCGGCGCAGCCGCTCCACCACCCGGGTGTCGACCGTGGTGGCGCAGCGGGCCGCGACCTCGCGGGTGTCCTCCTCGCAGTCCCACAGGCACTCGACGGCGAAGCCGGTGGTGAAGGAGGGGTCGGTGCCGGAGAGTGCGCGGGCGACATCGCCGCGCAGCTGCGAGGAGGCCGTCTCCCGGTAGATGTGGCGCAGCACGGGAACGGCGGCGCCCACGGCCAGCCGCCCGGCCCCCTCCACCAGCGGGCGCAGCTCCCTGGCGTCCATGCCCCTGGTGCGCACCGCCCGCAGCAGGGCGGTCAGCACCCGGGGGGCGTCCCGGCTCTCGCCGCGCCTGGCCAGCATGGCGGCGGCGCAGGAGCCGAGCTGGTCGTCGCGGTCGGCCCAGCGCCTGGCCTGTTCGAGCGCCGGCCGCCCGCCCATCCGGGAGAACGCGGTGACCGCGGCGCCTGCCACGTCCTCGTCGGGTGCGGCGGCGGCCGCCTCGACCAGGGGGAAGACCGCCGGTTCCTCGCGCTCGGCGAGGTGCCGCAGCGCCGCCGCGCGCACCGCGGGCGGGCCGGCCTCCGCGGCGGCCAGCAGCCGGGGGCGGTCGGCGGGGCCGGCCACCGCCGCCAGGCAGCGGGCGGCCGCGGCCTCCCGCCACTGCCGCGGCGACTGCTCGTAACCCTCCTGGGCCCAGTCGAGGATGGCGGCCACGCTCCAGCCGGGCTGCGGGCCCGGCGACCGCAGCTGGCGCTGCCAACGGTCGAAGTCGCCGTGTTCCAGGGCACGCTCGAGACGGGCGCGCTGTTCGGGGCGGTCGGGGTCGGCGGCCCACACGTGCCAGGGGCGCGGCTCGAAGGAGTCGCGGACCGCGGCGGTGAGGGCGGCCTCGCCCTCCTCCGTGTGCGGGAAGCGCAGCAGGATCCGCGGGCCGAGGCCACGCAGCCCCGCGTCGTCGTCGCGCACGGCCAGCTCGTCCAGGGCCCAGCGCCAGTTGGCGCCCTCCACGGCGTAGCGGCGCAACAGGCGTAGCGCCTCGCGGTCGCCGTAGGAGGTGAGGTGACCGAGCACGGAGAGGGCGAGGCCGGTGCGCTCCTCCTCGGGGCGGACGGCGTCGTCCGGCCGGAACAGGTGGTCGGTGATGGCGTCGAGGTCCGCGCCGAGCTCCACGTAGAGCCGGGCGTAGTAGAGGGAACGGTGTTCGAGCCGCCAGTCCCAGCGCGGGTCGTGCAGCACGCAGCGCTCCAGCGCGGCGACGGCCTCGGCCCGGGGCGCCGCGAGCGCGTGCAGCCAGCCGTCGCCACGCCCTCGCTGGAGGAGCCCCAGAAGGCTTCCGCTGGGCGCTATGTCTGTTTCGGTGTGGCTGGCGAACATATGAGTCAGCATCCGGTGCGGTCGTTCCCGTGGCAAGGCATTTCCGTATGGCGGCTCCTTGCCGGTGCGAGCCCGTTCTACACCCTTCGGGCCCGGAACGCCTGTCCCGGGGGCGGCTGAATCTCTTACGGAGCGGGGAAGGCTGTGCAACAGTCTGGAGTCGTCCGCCGGGAAAGGCGGCCCCGCCGACCGACCCGGGACGTTGGTCCTGTCCGCGCCGTATCAGGGACCCGCCATGCTCTCCTCACAGCACCCGGAACCCCCCACGAACGACCTCACCGACGAGGCCGCCCTCGACGATCTGATCGCCCGCGCGCGCCGGTTGCGGGACGACGTCGACGCCCTGCGGCGCGGCGAGGCGGCCGGTATCGCCCCGGAGCGGCGCCAGACGGCCTGGGAACTGGCCCTCGACGAGCTGGACGACGTGGGCGAGCGGCTCGCCGGCCTGCGCGGCGCCGCGGGGGCACGGGCGCCGGGCCCCGCGGGCAACGCGGAGTGGAACCTGCTGACCGACGGCGTGGTCTGGTCGGACGAGCTGTTCGCGATCTTCGGGCGCCCGGTCGACCAGGGGCCGCTCACCCTGGACCAGTTGCCGTCCTGGCTGCCCCCCGAGGACCAGCCGACGCTGACCGCGGCCGTCACGGACTGCCTGGTGGACGGGCGGCCGATGGACTGCGAGTTCCGGATCACCCGCCCCGACGGCTCACGCCGCCTGGTGCGGATGGCCGGCGAGCCGGTACTCGACGACAACGGCGGCACCGTGGCGATGCTGGCGATGATCCGCGAGCTGCGCGTGGACCGGCCGCCGGCCCGCCCTGGCGCCGAGGACGACGGCGCGGAGCCGGGGGCGGACGCCGACGCCACGGCCGACGTGCGGGACGGTCTCGGCGGAGCCGGCAGGGCCGGGGACCAGCCGCGGGCGGCGACGGGCTGGGCCGGGCGCGGCCTCGCCGTGGCGCTGGAGGACTCGGTGCTGGCCCCCTCGCTCGACGCGCAACGGCCGGCCGGGCCCGAGGGGCCGCCCGGATCGCTCGAACTCGCCGCCCGCTTCCTGCCCGCCGGGGCCGGGGGCCCCATGGGCGGCAAGTGGTACGACGCGCTGACGCTGCCGGACGGCGGGCTGCTGTTCAGCGTCGGCGACCTGTCAGGGCACGGTGCCGCCGCGGCGGCCGGCACCGCCACGGTGCTGGGCGCGATCCGCGGCATCGCGCTGACCGGCGCGGCGCCCGGCGCGCTGCTCGGCCACCTCAACCAGCTGCTCGACCGGGCCGCGCACCCGGTGCTGGCCAGCGTGTTGTGCTGCCACTACGAGCCGGACCTCGGGGTGCTCACCTGGGCCCAGGCCGGCCACCCCGCTCCCCTGCTCTGCCGGGACGGCGGCGGCTGGGCGCTGCCTCGACCCGCCGGGCCGCTGCTCGGCGCGGTCGGCGACGCCCGCTTCGCCCAGCGCGCGGACCGGCTGGCGCCCGGGGACGTCCTGGTACTCCATACCGACGGACTGTTTTCGGCCATCCCACGGCAGCTGCCCGCGGGGCACGCGGGCGAGCACCGGCTGATCGACCTGGCTCCCCGGCTGAGCTCGGCGCGCGGCGCGGCCGAGTGCCTGCGGACGATCGTCACCGCCTGCGGCGAGGTGGCCAGGGAGGACGACGCCTGCCTGCTGGTGGCCAGGGTCAGGGCGTGACGGACGCCGCCGACGGCGGGCCGGGGGCACCGGCGCCGCCGTCGGCGGCGCTCAGACCGACCGGCCGCCGAACCGCGGCGAGCCCGAGGCCGGCGGCAGCACCTGTTCGATCTCCTCGCGCAGGTTCTCGATCCTGGCGTAGCCGGCGTACTGCCCGGTGAGCCGGTACATCTCCCGCAGCCGGTCCCAGGTGCGGTGCGAGGAGTTCTCGCCGATGCTCGCCAGGGCCAGCCGCGCGTACCGGTCGGCCTGCTCCGGGTCGTCGGCGATGAAACAGGCCGAGGCCATGGAGATCTGGTCGAAGATCCGCGACCTGCCCCGCTCGTCCTCGCGCAGCGCGAGTGCCTGGACGGCGTACCTGGTCGCCGGTCTGGCGGCGGCCGGGTCGTGCTCGGCGAGAGTGCGGTAGGCGAGCGCCTGCATGCCGTACAGGTCGGCCTCGTCGAACATCTGCATCCAGCTCGGCGGCGGCACGTCGCCCCGGTCGGAGACGAACAGTTCCTCCGCCTGCCCGAGCAGCCGCCGCATGGCCTGCGCGTGTCCCATCGACGCCTCGGCCCAGGCCTCGATGGTGCACAGCATGGCCCGGGTCCTGGGCAGCGCCTCCTCGCCCATCCCGGAGTTGGCCAGCTGCATCAGGTCCAGGGCGTCGTCCGGCCGCCCCAGGTGGACCATCTGGCGCGCGGCCCTGGACAGGGCCTCGCCGGCGCGCGGCTGGTCGCCCCCCTCCCTGGCGGCGTGCGCGGCTATCACGAAGTACTTCTGCGCGGTGGGCTCCAGGCCCACGTCGTGTGACATCCAGCCGGCCAGCACCGCGAGGTTGGCCGCCACCCCCCACAGCCGACGCTGCAGGTGCTCGGGGTGCCGGAAGGCGAGCATGCCGCCCACCTCGTTGAGCTGCCCGACCACGGCCTTGCGTTGCAGGCCGCCGCCCCGGGACGCGTCCCAGGCGCGGAAGATGTCCACCGAGCGCTCCAGGGCCTCGACCTCCTCGGCGCCCACCGGCGCCGCCTCGTAGCGGTCGAGCCCCGCCGGATCCGCGGTGGTCCATGAGTCGTGAGCGGTCAGGGTGTCGCGGTCCTTCGGGGTCCGCAACCAGTCGTACATGGCGTCGCTGAGGGCTGATCCTGCGGCGAGCGCGGCGCCCGCACCCACCATGCCGCGTCGGTTGAGCATGAGGTCCATTCCCGTGAATTCGGTGAGGACCGCGGCCGTCCGCTGGGGTGCCCACGGCAGTCCATGGATGGACGGCCGTGTCCCCGCCTCCCCCGGCCGGCGGAACCCGAGGTCCTCGATGGTCACGACACGACCGAGCCGCTCGGTGAACAGCGTCGCCAGCACCTCGGGCACCGGATCGCGCGGGGTCTCCCCCGTGTCGATCCAGCGGCGCACCCGCGAGGTGTCCGTGGCCAGTTGCGGATGGCCCTGGGCCGCCGCCTGCCGGTTCACCAGCCTGGCGAGTTCGCCCTTGGACCATCCGGCCAGGCGGAACAGGTCCGCGAGGCGGGTGTTGGTTCTGCTGCTCACGTCAAGCCCCCAGGATCTCGGCTGAGTTGACAGTAGCCGCCACGCAACGGCCGGATGGGCATTCGCCAGGGTTTCGCCAGGGCTCGCCACATGGTGTGCCACCCGCGCGAGGGAGTGATGTAGACACCGCGCCACCCCGGTCCGGTGACCGCCCGGCATTTCCCCAGGGTGCTGGGAGGTCGCGCGGGACCGGGGGCGCCGTGAACCTTCCGGCACACGAAGGGACCATGCCCGCCTATGTATCCAGCACCATCCCCCGTGGTCTCCCGGGCCAGGCCGCGCCTGATCGGCCAGCTCGGCGCCGCACCGGTCGGCGCCGCGGACGACCGCGGCCGCCGGCCGCGGCGGCCGGGACCGACGCCGGGCGCCGGGCGGATCGACTTCTCGGGCGCGCGTGGGGAGCGGTTGCGCACCGCGCTGTCCGCCGCCCAGGAGATCTGTCCCGAGTTCACCCCGGTGCAGGTCGTCCGTGACGCCGGCCCCTCGATCGTGCTGATCGGCATGGCCGGCCGGCGCGCCGCGGTCGCCAAGTGCCTGATCGACCCGACCGGGTCGCGGGCCGACCGCACCAGGCAGGAGATAACCGCCTATCGCACCTTCGTCCACCACCGGCCGCCGGCGCGGGTGCCGCGGCTGATCGCCGACGACCCGCACAGCGGCACCCTGGTGGTCGAGTTCACCCCCGGCCGGGTGGGCGCCACCCGCCGCCACCCGACGTCCGCGCCGTCCGCCGGCGAGCTGCGCGGCGTGCTCGGCGCGATCTGCCGGCTCAACTCCTGGCGGCCACCGGACGGTGTGTTCCCCGAGGCGGTGAGCTACCCGGCGTGGCTCGCCCGCTACCACTCGCTCGGGCTGCTGACCGACCGGGACGTCGGCGACATGCAGGCGCTGCTGCACGGCCTGTGCGGCCGTGGCCGGCAGGAGCTGCCCCGGCAGTTCTGCCACGGCGCGGCGCGGCTGTCCCACGTGTTGCTCGCCCCGGGCGGCCCGGTGTTCGTGAGCTGGGAGTCGGCCGGCTGGTACCTGCCGGGCTACGACCTGGCCACGCTGTGGTCGGTGCTGGGCGACGCGCCGCTGATGCGACGACAGATCAGCCAGACCGCGCAGGCCGCGGGGGTGCCGGGACGGGACGCCTTCCTGGTCAACCTGATGCTGGTGCTCACCCGGGAGATCCGGATCTGTGAGGAGGCGGTACAGCGCGCCATGCGGCGGCCGATGGCCACGCCGGTGGGCGGCGGCCTGTCCTACGGGGAGGAGCAACGGCTGCTGTTGCGCCGGCTGCACGACGACTGGGCGCTGGCCCGCCGCGCCATCCGCGCCGCCGTCGGCACGAGGTAGCCGGGCGCCCGCCCGCCGGGGGCGGGCGGTGGGCTACCGCTGGAACATCTCGGCGGGGAGCGGCTTCAGCAGGGCGTAGAGGTCGTCGGTGATGGGGCGGTCCCAGCTGGCGATGGTGACCAGCACACCGTCGTCCCGGTCGAACTGGACGCAGGAGACGCGGCCTTCGGTGCAGGTGATGCGCCGCACGATGAGCAGGTTGCCGTCGTGCATGACCGGCACGTCCTCGCTGCCGGTGGCCCGCACGTCCTCGTCGATCTCCAGCGCGGCCAGCAACTGGTGCACCTCGAACGGGACATCGTCCTCCTCGACGTCCCGCGCCGGCGAGCCCTCCGGCAGGTTGCCGATGACCATGGCGGGGCCGCGGCCGCCGAACAGGTCGTATCGCAGCACCACGCCCTGGCAGCTGCCGTCCGGGGCGGGCAGCAGCCCGGCGCCCAGTACTCCGGGCCAGTCCCCCGGATCCATGGCGAGCACGTCGAAGTCGGGCCCTGCGGGGGAGGCGGCGCTACGGCGGCGGAGAAACGACATGTCGCCATGGTACGTGGGGGTCGATCACACTCCGGCGGGACCGCGATCCCCCGGGGCGGCCACCTGTCGGTACAGCTCCACGGCCTCGCCGGCGCGGCCCAGCTGCTCCAGGCAGTGCGCCTCGTCGTGGCGGCTCGCCAGCGAGTCGGGGTGGCCGGGACCGAGCACCCGCTCCCTGGCCCGCCGCACGCCCCGGTACTCGGCGAGCGCCTCGTCCCAGCGGCCGAGCCAGCCGAGGGCCACCGCGATCTCCCGGCCGCTGACCAGGGTGTCGAGGTGGTCGGGGCCCAGGGTGTCGGCGCGGAGGTCCCGGACGACGCGGGCCTCGGCCAGCGCCTCCTCCCAGCGGTCGAGCCGGCCGAAGCTGATGCCCAGGGCGTGCCGAGCGCGCAGGGTGTCGGCGTGCGCGGGACCCAGGGTCCTGGTCCTCGCCTCGATCACCTCGTGGAAGACCGGCACGGCCTCGCCCGGGCGCCCCAACCGGCCAAGGACGACCCCGATCTCGAAGCGGGCGTCGAGGGTGTCGGCGTGGTCGGGGCCGAGCGCCAGGGCCCGGGCGGCGGCGACCGCGGAGTGGCCGGCCAGTGCCTCGTCGTAGCGGCCGAGCCGGAACAGCGCGTAGGCCGTCTCGTACCGGCTGGCGAGGGTGTCGGGGTGCTCGTCGCCCAGGGCCCTGGCCCGCTCGGCGGCCACCGCCCGGTGCACGTCGTGGGAGTCCTCCCAGCGGCCGAGCCGGCCCAGGCTCAGGCCCGCCCGGTGTCGGCTCTCCAGCACCGCCAGGTACTCGGGCGCCGGCCCGCGCCGCTCGCCGGTGTGGCCGAGCAGGGCGGTGGGGGCGAGCCCGGTCCACTGGCCGGTGAGGCCCGCGGAACGGTCGGGCGGCGGCAGCCGCAGCGACCAGGAGCCGCTGGCCCGCGATCCGGGGCGCATGCCTCGGGTCCAGGCCGGCATGCGCCCCGGCTGCGGGCGCACGGGCGCCGGCACCGCGGTGTCGGCGGTGCGGCCCACGACCAGCCGGTGGGCGATCGCGGCCGCGTCCTCGGGGCGGTCCGCCGGGTCCTTGGCGAGCAGCCGGAGGATGAACCGCTCCAGTTCGACCGGCAGTTCCGGCCGGTGGTGGCGCGGCGGGGTCGGTGGGGTGTCGCGGTGGCCGATGAGGACGGCCCAGGGGTCGCCGAGGTCGAACGGCGGCGCCCCGGTGGCGATCTCGTACAGCACGCAGCCCAGCGAGTAGAGGTCGCTGCGGTGGTCGACGCCGACGCCGGCGATCTGCTCGGGCGACATGTAGTGCGGCGTGCCCATCGCCATGCCGGCGCTGGTGAGCTTGGAGGTGAGGCCGATGTCCTGGGCGATCCGGGCGATGCCGAAGTCGCAGATCTTCACGGTGCCGTCGGTGAGCCGCATGATGTTGGCCGGCTTGAGGTCCCGGTGGATGATGCCCTGCCCGTGGGTGTGGGCGAGGGCGGCGGCGACCTGGTCGGCGACGTCGACGATCACCTCGACGGGCAGCGGGCCGGCCCGCTCGGTGAGCAGCTCGCTGAGGTTGCGGCCCTCGAGCAGCTCCATCACCAGGTAGAGGACGCCCTCGGACTCGCCGAAGTCGTGCACCACGGTGACGCCGCGGTGCTGCAACGAGGCGGCGACCCGCGCCTCGCGCCGGAACCGCTCGCGCAGCACGCGGAGGAAGGGCTCCTCGTCCTGCCGACCACCCAGCGGCTTGAGGCACTTGACGGCCACCCGCCGGTCGAGCGCCTCGTCCCTGGCCCGCCAGACCTCTCCCATGCCGCCGCGCCCGATCAGCTCGAGCAGCTGGTAGCGGCCGTGGATCAACGCGCGTTCCGCCATCGCCCGTCTCGCCCCCGTAGTCGCCGGCTGTGTACCGCCCCCACTCCCACCCAGTATGGCTACCTGGTCCGGACGTTCCTATGCCAATGGGCGACAAAGAGCAGGAAGGTGCGGCCCACGGAACAATCCGGCCACGGCCACCGGCGTCGACCGGCCGGCGGGTGAATTCGCTCCTTCGGGTGGTCCGCCGGGCGCGCCCCTGACGGACCAGCGGCCGGGAGACCGCCGCGCGACGCGTGGTGTGGTGGCCGGTCCTTCAACCCCCGACCCGAGCGGTCGTCCGCGGGCGGGTCCTGAGTCCGGCCATGCCGCCGTCGACGGCGAGCGCGGTGCCGGTGATCGCGCCGGCGGCCGGGCCGGCGAGGTAGGCGATGGCGGCGGCCACCTCCTCGGGGGTGACGAGGCGCCCGGTGGGCTGGCGGGCCTCCAGCGCGGCGCGTTCGGCCGCGGGGTCGTCGGCGGTGGCGAGCAGCCGGCCGACCCAGGGGGTGTCCACGGTGCCGGGGTTGACGCAGTTGACGCGGATCCCCTCGGCGACCAGGTCGGCGGCCGTCGCCCTGGTGAGGGCGAGCACCGCGCCCTTGGTGGCCGAGTAGAGGGCCCTGGCCGGCAGCCCGTCGGTGGCCGCCACCGAGCAGGTGTTGACGACGGCGGGGTGGGCCGAACGCCGCAGGTGGGGCAGGGCGGCGCGGGTGGTGCGGACGACGCCGAGCACGTTGACCTCGTACAGCCGGCGCCACTCGTCGTCCGGGTTGTCCTCGATGGTGCCCTGGGCGCCGATCCCGGCGTTGTTGACGACGATGTCGAGGCCGCCGAGCTCGGCCGCGGCCCGGTCGACGGCGGCCCGCACCGAGGCGTCGTCGGCGACGTCGGCGCGGATGCCGAGCAGCGGCTCTGGCACCTCGGGGGCGAGGTCGAGGCAGGCGACCCTGGCGCCGCGGGCGGCGAACAGCGTGGCGGTGGCCAGGCCGATGCCGGAGGCGCCGCCGGTGACGAGGGCCGACAGGCCGGTGAGGTCGTCGGGGTGGGTCATGCCGGGGCCTCCAGACGGGTCCAGCGGCGGGACGGTCCTGCGGCCGGCTCGCCGGTGACGATCACTCGGACATGGGATCGTTTTATAGGCCGCTCGGGGGTGGCCGTCCAGACCCCCCACCGAACGCCCAGCTCAACGCCGTGGGCCCGGCCCGTGGTTGTCGCGCGGGGTCTGTCGGACATGGGATGCCGCTGCTACGGTCAGGCCCGTGTCGCTGACCGACGGCGCCATCGCGCGCATCCGGGAACTCGTCCGGTCCGGCGCGTTGCCGCCGGGCGCCAAGCTGCCGCCCGAGCAGCGGCTCGCGGCCGAGCTCGGCCTCTCCCGGAACCTGACCCGGGAGGCGGTCAAGGCGCTGGTGGCCTCCCGGGTGTTGGAGATCCGCCGGGGTGACGGCACCTATGTGACCAGCCTCGAACCCCGGTTGCTGCTGGAGGGGATCGGCGAGGCCGTGGAGCTGCTGCGCGGCGAGACGCTGCTCGAACTCACCGAGGTCAGGCGGCTGCTCGAGCCGGCGGCCACCGGGCTGGCCGCCGGCCGCGTCTCCCCCGCCCAACTGGCGGCGGTGCGGCGGCACCTGGCGGCGATGCGGGCGGCAAGCGACGACATCGAGGCGCTGATCGAGCACGACGCGGCGTTCCACCGCGCGGTGGTCGCGGCCACCGGCAACCAGACGCTGAGCTCACTGCTCGACGGGATCGCCGGCCGCACCCTGCGGGCCAGGGTCTGGCGCGGCCTGGTGGACGGCGGCGCGGCGGACCGGGCCCTCGCCGAGCACCAGGCCATCGTCGACGCGCTCGCCGACGGGGACGCGGTGCTGGCCGAGGCGGCGGCGCTGGTCCACGTGAGCAGCACCGAGCGCTGGCTGCGGCGGCAGCTTGCGGGACCCGTTTCGAGCGATCCGGACCATCCGAGCGACGCGAGCGATCTGGAGGAACCGTGCGCTTCCCCGACGAGCCCCCCGTCGAGCCTTCCGAAGGACACCCCGGCGCCCCGCCCGGCGTCACCCCGGGCGCGCCACTCGGCGCCTCGGGGCTGACCGTCGGGCGGGTCGGCCTGGGCACGGCGCCGATCGGCGGCCTGTTCCGCGCGGTGGACGAGGAGCAGGCCGTGGCCACCCTGGAGGCGGCCTGGGAGTGCGGCATCCGCTACTTCGACACCGCGCCGCACTACGGGGCCGGGCTCGCCGAGGAGCGGCTCGGCGCCTTCCTGTCCGGTGTGCCGCGGGCCGAGGTGGTGGTGTCCACCAAGGTCGGCCGGCTGCTGCGGCCCGGTGCGGCGCGCCCCGGGGACGAGGGCTTCTTCGGCGCCCCACCCCGGGTACGGGTGCGGGACTACTCGGCGGACGGGGTGCGCCGCTCGTTGGCCGAGAGCCTGGAGCGCACCGGGCTCGACGCCTTCGACCTGGTGCTGATCCACGATCCCGACGAGCACTGGGAGCCGGCCGTGCGGGAGGCGTACCCGGCGCTGGCGGCGCTGCGTGCCGAGGGCGCGGTGCGGGCCGTCGGGGTCGGCATGAACCAGACGGCGATGCTGGAGCGGTTCGTGGCCGAGACGGACGTGGACTGCGTGCTGGTGGCGGGCCGCTACTCGCTGCTCGACCGGGCGGCGGCCGACGGGCTGCTGCCGCGCTGCGCGGAGCGCGGGGTCGGGGTGCTGGTCGGCGGGGTGTTCAACAGCGGTGTGCTGGCCGACCCGGCTCCCGGGGCCACCTTCGACTACGCGCCGACGCCGCCCGCGACGCTGCGGCGGGCCAGGCGGCTCGCCGAGGTGTGCGCCGGCTTCGGGGTGCCGCTCGCCGCCGCGGCGCTGCGGTTCCCGCTGCGCCACCCGGCGGTCAGCGGGGTGCTGGTCGGGGCGCGCAGCGCGGCCGAGGTGGCGGCCAACGCCGGCCACGCGGCGCGCGAGATCCCCGAGGAGCTGTGGGCCGAACTCGACCGTGCCGAGGGGGACCGATGACGCCGAGGATCGACGCGCACCACCACGTCTGGGACCTGGCGCACCGGCCGCACCACTGGCTCGACGGGCCGGAGAGCGCCGCCATCCGCCGCAGCTTCGGCCTCGGCGACCTCGCCGGCCAGGCGGCGGCCGCCGGGGTGACGGGCACGGTGCTGGTGCAGGTGCTGCCCGACCTCGCCGAGACCGCCGAGTTCCTCGCCCTGGCGGCCGGCAGCGAGCTGGTCGCCGGCGTCGTGGGCTGGGTCGACCTGACGGAGGGCGACGCGGTGACCGAGCGGCTGGCGGCGCTGCGCGCGGGGCCAGGCGGTGAGCTGCTGGTGGGCGTGCGGCACCTGGTGCAGGGCGAACCGGACGACCGCTGGCTGTGCCGGCCCGACGTGCGGCGCGGTCTGGCCGCCGTGGCGGCCGCCGGGTTGAGCTACGACCTGCTGGTGCTGCCGCACCAGTTGCCGGCGGCCGTCGACACGGTCCGGGCGCTGCCCGGGCTCAGCTTCGTCCTCGACCACCTGGCCAAGCCGCCGATCGCCGCCGGCGTCACCCGGCCCTGGGCCGGGCTGCTCCGCGAGCTGGCCGGGGCGCCGAACGTGTACGCCAAGCTGTCGGGGCTCGTCACCGAGGCGGACCGCGCCGGGTGGACGGTGGCCGCGCTGCGGCCGTACGCCGAGACGGCGCTGGCGGCGTTCGGGCCCGGCCGGCTGATGTTCGGCTCGGACTGGCCGGTGTGCCTGCTGGCCGCCTCCTACGGCGAGGTGGTGGCGGCGGCCGAGGAACTGACCGCGGCGCTCACGCCGGCCGAGCGCGCCGAGGTCTTCGGCGGCGTCGCGGCGCGCGCCTACCGGTTGCCGGCGGCACCGGTCCCCGGCTAGGCCCGCTCCTGCTCCTCCTCGATGCGGCGGTTCCACTCCGGCTTGCTCGCCTGCCAGCCGTCCTCGTCCTTGCCGCGCCGCCAGTAGCCGGAGACCGAGAGCTGCTCGCGGCTGAGGCCGCGGTCGTGCCGCAGGTGGCGACGCAGCTCGCGGACGAAGTGGGCCTCGCCGTGCAGGAAGGCGTGGGCGCGGCCGGTCGGGAACTCGGCTGCGGTGACCGCCGCGACCAGCGCCGCGCCGGGGGCGTCGGCCGGGCGGTCGAGCCAGGTGATCTCGACCGATCCAGGCGAGTCCAGCTTCTGCTCCTCCTCGGGGCCGCCGACCTCAAGGAACACCCGCGCCGGCGCACCGGCCGGCAGCGCGGCGAGCGCGGTGGCGATGGCGGGCAGGGCGCTCTCGTCGCCGATCAGCAGATGCCAGTCGGCCGTGGGGTCGGGCGCGTAGGCGCCGCCGGGGCCCGCCAGGTGCAGTTCGTCGCCCGGGCGGGCGGTGGCGGCCCAGGGGCCCGCGAGGCCCGTGTCGCCGTGGTGGACGAAGTCGATGGTCAGCTCCAGGGCCGCCGGGTCCCAGTGCCGCACGGTGTAGGTCCGCGTGCGCGGCCACTGCTCACGGGGCAGGTCGCGGCGGACGGCCGCCAGGTCGAAGGGCTGCGGATAGGCGACACCGGGCGCCGGGAAGAGCAGCTTCACATAGCTGTCCGTGTACGGCCCGGTGGTGAAGTCGCGCAGCCCGTCGCCGCCGAACACCACCCTGATCATGTGGGGGGTGAGGCGCTCCCTGCGCAACACGAGTGCGCGGTGGGTCCTGGGGGCCTGGGGGGTCTGCCGTTCGGTCACGTGCTCTCCTCGCTCTCCAGGTTAGGGTCACCTAACTCGGAGGGCGCGTCAAATGGAGCCGCCCTCCCGGCCGACCGGCGACCGCGGGTTCAGCGGGCGGCGCTCACCTCCACCGGGGTGCTGAGGACCCGGGCGCCGGTCAGCACGCGGGTGGTGCCCGTGACGGCGAAATCGCAGGTCAGGGGCAGATCCTCGCTGGAGTACCCGACGGCGACCGTGAAGGTTCCCGGCTCCACGACCCGGCGGTGTTCCACGCCGGTGAACGAGGTGCGGTCGGCGTGCAGCCGGAAGCCGACCCTGGCGGCGGTGCCGGCGGCCAGCGAGACCCTGGCGTAGCCGACGAGCTCCCTGACCGGGCGGGTCACCTGGGCCGTGTGGTCGGAGAGATAGAGCTGCACGACGTCGTCGCCGTCCCGGTCGCCGGTGTTGCGCACCGTCACCTCGACGGTGAGTTCGCCGTCGACCGGGATGTCGGTGGCGCTGAGGGTCAGGTCCTCGTAACGGAACTCGGTGTAGGAGCCGCCGTGCCCGAAGGGGTAGCGGGGCGAGGGGTCGAGGTTGGAGACGCCCTCGCTGAACCGGCCGAGCGGCGGGGCGAGGTAGGTGCCGGGCTGACCGCCGTGGTGGTTCGGCACGCCGACCGGGAGGTGGCCGCTCGGGTTCACCCGCCCCGAGAGCACCCCGGCGACGGCGGCGCCGCCCTCGGCGCCCGGCAGGAAGGCCTGGACGACGGCGGCGCAGCGGTCCACGAAGGCGCCGAGCGCGTAGGGGCGGCCGGAGACCACGACCAGCACCAGGGGGGTCCCGGTGGCCAGCAGCGCCTCGACGAGTTCGGCCTGGGCGCCGGGCAGCCGCAGGTCCGTGGCGTCGCAGCCCTCGCCCGAGGTGCCGCGGCCGAACAGGCTGGCCAGGTCGCCGACGGCGGCCACGCAGACGTCGGCCCGCTCGGCCGCCTCGACGGCCGCCGGGATGCCGGCGGGGTCGGGGTCGAGGACGGCCACGCCCCTGGCGTACTCGACGTCGGCGTCCGGGAGTTCGGCGCGCAGCGCGGTCAGCAGGGAGTCGACGGGCAGTCCGGTGCCGCGCTCCCGGTAGCGGGAGAGGACGTGGTTGGGGAAGGAGTAGCAGCCGAGCAGGGTGCGCGGGTCGTCGGCGCAGGGGCCGGTCAGCGCGATCCGGCGGGCGGTGGCGGGCAGCGGCAGCGCGCCGTGGTTGTCGAGCAGGATCACGGACTTCTCGGCGAGCTCCCGGGCGATGGCCCGGTTGGCCGCCGGGTCGAGGTCGACGGCGCCGCCGTCGCCGGTCTCGGCGGGCACGCCCCGCCAGTCGGGGTCGAGCATCCCGAGCGCGACCTTCTGCCGCAGCACCCGGCGCGTGGCGCGGTCGACCAGCTCGGCCGGCACCAGGTCGGCGATCCGGGCGTACGCGTCGGTGGCGGGCAGTTCCACGTCGATGCCGGCGCGCAGCGCCAGGGCGCCGGACTCGGCGCGGGTGGCGGTGACGCGGTGCATCAGGTCGAGGAAGGCGACGGCCCAGTAGTCGGAGACGACGGTGCCGGTGAAGCCCCACTCGTCGCGCAGCACGCCGGTGAGCAGCCCCCGGTGGGCGGCGGCCGGCAGCCCGTCGAGGTCGGCGTAGGAGTTCATCACGGAGCCGACGCCGCCCTCGCGGACGGCCATCTCGAACGGCGGCAGGATCACGTCGGCGAACTCGCGGGGCCCGATGGGGACCGGGGCGTGGTTGCGGCCGGCGCGGGAGGCCGAGTAGCCGGCGAAGTGCTTGAGGGTGGCGATGACGCCGTGCTCCTGCAGGCCCCGCACATAGGCGGTGCCCACGGTGCCGACCAGGTAGGGATCCTCGCCGATGGTCTCCTCCACCCGGCCCCAGCGGTAGTCGCGGACGACGTCGAGCAGCGGCGAGAGGCCCTGGTGGACGCCGACGGCCCGCATGTCGCGGCCGATGGCGGCGGCCATCCGGCGCACCAGCGCCGGGTCGAAGGTGGCGCCCCAGGCGATGGCGGCCGGGTAGACGGTGGCGCCCAGCGTGGTGAAGCCGGTGAGGCACTCCTCGTGGGCGATGGCGGGGATGCCGAGCCGGGTCCGCTCGGTGAGGTGGCGCTGGTAGTCGGTCAGCCGCCGGACGCCCTCGGCCGGTTCGACGGGCTCGCTGCCGAAGACCCGGGTGAGGTGGCCGAGGCCGTGCGCGGCGGCCTCCTCGAACGGGCGGCGGCCGGCCTCGAAGGCGCTCTGCATGGGGGCGACGTCCGCACCCTCCGCCTGGGCCTCGGCCACCACCCGCGGCCAGTAGGCGCCGAGCTGGGCCAGCTTCTCCTCGGTGGTCATGGCGGCGAGCAGCGCCTCGACCCGGTCGTCCGGGGAGAGCGAGGGGTCGCGCCAGGGCACGGACTCGGACATGGATGCTCCTTCGTCCCCGATGGAAAAAGTTTCAAGTTGTTTACTAAACTCCTCGCACCGTAGATCGCCGACAGGCAGGCGTCAATACGGCCAAGGATCACCGAAACTATTTCGCTCACCTCGTGTAGGGTGGCGACTCGACACGGCGCGAGGCGGAGGCGATGGCGCGAACGAACGGCACCCGGGCGACCCTCGACGCGGTGGCCGCCGCGGCCGGGGTGTCCAAGGCCACGGTCTCCAAGGTGCTCAACGGGCGGCCCGGCGTCTCCGGCGAGACCAGGGAGCGGGTCAGGGAGGCCATGCGCCGGGTCGGGTACGCGCCCACCACCGGGCCCCGCGATCCGGCGCCGGCCGGCACCGTTCAGGTCGTCTTCGACACGCTGACCAACCCCTACGCGCTCCACGTGCTCGGCGGGGTGCTCGCGGGCGCGGACGAGCTGGGCGCCGAGGTGGTCACCAGCGTGCTGCGGCCCGACGGCGGCGCGCGGGTGCGGCCGCCGGGCCCCGCCTGGCTCGAACAGCTCAGCGCCCGGGGCCGGGCCGGCCTGATCCTGGTCACCTCGGAGCTGACGGCGGAGGAGATCACCGCCTGCCACCGCCTCGGCCTCGGTCTCGTGGTGGTCGATCCGCTCAACCCGCTGGACGAGAGCCTGGTCAGCGTCGGCGCCACCAACTGGGCGGGCGGCGTGCAGGCCACCGAGCACCTGCTCTCCCTCGGCCACCGCAGGATCGGCTACGCCAGCGGCCAGGACCGGTCGGTGCCGGCGCGCGAGCGGTTGCACGGCTACCGGGAGGCGCTGGAGTCCGCCGGTGTCCGTCCCGACCCGGAGCTGGTCAGGTTCGAGGCGTTCGCCCCCGACGCCGGGCGCCGGATGACCGAGGCGCTGCTCGACCTGGCCGAGCCGCCCACGGCGGTCTTCGCCGGCAGCGACAGCATCGCCATGGGCGTGCTGGCGGCGGCCAGGGGCCGAAGGCTCCGGGTTCCCGGCGACCTGAGCGTGGTCGGTTTCGACGACACCTTCGGCACGCTGTGGACCGACCCGCCGCTGACCACCGTCCACCAACCGCTGCGCGACATGGGCCGGGTCGCGCTCCGCACCACCCTGCAACTGGCCAGGGGCGAGACCCCGGACTCGCACCACGTGCAGCTGGCCACCCGGCTGCTGGTGCGCGGCTCGACCGCGCCGCCGCGCCGCCGCTGAGGTCGGGGCGGCGACGCGGCGGCCCGGTCAGGAGGCTGTCGAGAGCTCGTCGCCGCTCACCGAGAACCGCTCGCCGTTCGCGGGGACGCCGACGCCGCGCCAGGTGAACGGGAGGCCGCGCGCGGTGGTGAGGTCCGGGCCGTCCATCAGCTGGAAGTGCAGGTGGGGCTCGGTGGAGTTGCCCGAGTTGCCGCAGCGGGCCACCGGTTGGCCGGCGGTCACCCGGTCGCCGGGGCGGACGGCGAGCGAACCGCGCCGCAGGTGCGCGTACATGGCGTACACGCCGTCGCCGAGGTCGAGGATCAGGTGGTTGCCGACGACCCGGCCGGGGCCGGCCGTGTCACGGACCAGTCCTTCGAGGAACAGGTAGGCCAGGGCGGGGTAGGAGTTGCGGCTGAGGTGGTCGCGGTGCCGGTCGGAGGCGTGCACGACGGTGGCGTCGGCGACCGCGAACAGCGGCTGGTCGAAGGCCGGGAAGGCCCGGTTGCCGCGGGCGATCGGCCACCAGCCGAAGGTCGGTGCCGGGCGGTCCTCGGGGGCGGCCGTGATGTCGATCGCGTGGGACTGCCCGTAGGCGCTCGTGCCGTGGCTCGGCACCTTGTCGGCCGGGCTGTTGAGCGCCGACCAGCGACCGGTGACCGGGGACCCGACCTCGACGGCGGCCTCGTTGCTCTCCCCCTCCCCCTTGGGCGTCGGCCGGTGCGCCGACTCGGCGGCGATGCTCGCCAGGATGGCGCCGCCGATCAGCAGCCAGCCCCAGAGCATGGGGAAGTCCAGCCAGAGGCCGGCGATCAGCTGGAGGAAGAACGCGGCCATCAGGGCGCGACGGAGTATCGAGAGGGTCTTGAGCATCTGCTCCGGCCTTTCGTGCCTGCGGGCGGGCGAGTGGGTCAGGGTTGGGCCGTGGCGAGCGCGACGAGCAGCGGGACCACCCGGCCGGGCGGCACCTCGTAGCGGCCCCTGGCGGCGGCGTGCAACCAGCCGGCGGCGGTCAGCTGACGCAGGTGGTGGTAGATCTGGCCGGTGGTGCCGAGGTCGTCGAGCGCGGCCAGCTCGGCGGCGGTGTGCCGACCGCCGAGGATCTCGCGCAGCAGCCGCAGCCGCACGGCGTGCCCGAGGGCGGCGAAGGACTCGGCGGCGTCCGACCAGTCGTGGTCGAGGAGCGTCTCGGTGGTCAGCCCGTACTGCCAGTCGAAGCGCTGACCGGTCGGGAGTCGGACCGTGCCCGTGAACAGCACTCCCCCGGCCTCGGCCCCCGCCTCGGCGAGCCGCGCCTTGAGGCCGTCGAGCGCCCAGAAGTCGCCCTCGGCGGCCGGGGCGACCGCCGCCCGCCGGTCGGCCGACTCCTCGATGGCCGCGAGGCGGCGCTCCAGCTCGGCGACCCGTTCCTCCAGACCCATGGCGTGAATATACGTAACTACGTAATCCACGGTCAAACGAAAGGCGGCGACCGGTCTCATCCCGGACCGGTCGCCGCCTCGTCAGGGGCGGCGCACCGGGCCGCTCAGCGGCCCAGTGCCTTGCGCAGCTCGTCCTTGGTCATCGAGGAACGGCCCTCCACGCCGCGGCGTTTGGCCTCTTCGTAGAGCTGGAACTTGGTGGGCCCCTTGGCGCCCCGGTGCGACCGCTCGCCGCCACGCTGGTAGGCGGACTTCGAGTCCCGCGTCGAGACCTTGCTCGACGCCTTGGCCTCGCCCGAGCGGGCGCGCTGCTTGTTGACCGTGCGGGACGCGATCTCCTTCGCGCGCCCGAGGGTCGCGCCGCGCCGCCGGGTGCTGTCCTTGATGTGCTCGTACTGACGCTCACGCTTACGGCTCGATCCTGCCGGCATGGCACCTCTCCTCGTCCGGGGACCGTATCGGCCGCCGGGTACCCGGGGTCGCTCCGGGTAAACGGCGTCAGCGCGCGCGGCCGGCGAGCAGCCGGGCCACGGCCTCGGCGGTCGCGGGGTGGCGGGCCACCAGCGGGCCGGCCGCCGGCGGACCAGCCGCGGGCCGGGGCCGCCGCCACCCGTCGTCAAGGCCGAGGAGGGCGGCCACCGCGTCGCAGCTGGCGGGCGCGCCGGCCAGCAGCTCGGCGACCGGCCCGGCGGAGACCGCCGAGGCGATCGGCGCCGGCGACCGCCGCCACTCCGCCGCCCACGGCGGCACCCAGCCGTCCAGGGCGGGCAGCGCGGCGGGAAAGGTGCGGCCTGCCTCCCGGACCAGCAGCGGCAGCAGGCCGCCACCGTCGGCGCGCAGGGTGGTGATCAGGCGGGGCAGCCAGGGCAGCAGCACCGCGTCCGGCAGGTCGGCGAAGGCACGGGACAGCACCTCCACCACGAACGGCGTCAGCGTCGGCACCGACTCAAGCGCCTGCACGAATCCGCTCACGTAGCGGGGGAAGGCCGGGATCACCAGCGGGTTCGCCAGCAGCTCGGCGCAGCGCTCGCGCAGCTCGTCCGGCGAGAGCAGCCCGAGGCGCGACTTCGCCGCCCACAGCAGCGCGACCTTCTCCGGTGCCTCGGGATGGGCCTGGCGGACGGCGAGCTCCAGCTGGGTGTGGTCGCAGCCGAGGGACAGCGCGAGGCTCTCCATGCCGAAGAGGAAGCCGAACATGGCGCCCACCTGGCGCACCCCGGCGTCGTCGTCGGCGAAGGCGGTGGGCAGCAGGGTGCAGTAGTGCGCATAGCCCGCCGTGACGAACTCCTCGCACCAACCCGGCAGTTCGGGCTGGGTGGCGTGGTAGTGGGCGAGCAGCCGGCGGATCTGGCGCACCACCCGGGGCGCGTGGTCCACGGTGCGCTCGGCGGCCAAGAGCTCGACGGCGCGCGCGCCGAGCTCGACGGCGAGCCGGCCACCACCCAGGTACAGGACGGCCTCCTCGACGCCCTCCAGCGCGGCCGCCGCGGTGGCGGTCGGCGCCCAGGCGTCGCGGCGCAGCCGCTGCTCGAGCACCTGCTCGATGGTGACGCCCTCGTAGCCGAGCTCGACGATCGCCCGCTGCTCGCGGCCGATGGCCAGGTCCCAGCTCTCCTGGATCGAGCGCTCACCGAGCCGGCGCGCCCCCATGATCGGGCGGGCCACGTCGCCCAGCAGGCGGCGCAGGATCCAGAGCAGGTCCGAGCACGGGCGCAGTTCGGGATTTGCCTCCAGGTCGAGCAGCGCCCGCTGGTTGGTGCGGGCCTGGAGGTTGAGCCCGAGGGGCGCAAGACGGTCGAGCAGGTCGCGGGCGAGCGGCGGGAGCGCGTCGTAGCCGACGGATCCGATCCGGTCACCGCCGAGCAGGATCCCGCAGAGCCCGCGCACGTCGCGGCGGCCGGGCACGGTGTCCTTCTCGACGCAGGTGACCGCCGCGTCCTCGAAGTCGTACGGGGTGGGGCGGTCACGGCCGCGCATGCCGGCCAGCAGCACCGAGGTCTCGTAGACGGCGATGGCGTCGGCCGTGCTCGCCTGGTAGCCGTTGCGCCGGGCGAGCCGGACCAGGTCCACGCACCAGCCGAGCAGTTCCTCGGCGTCGAGCCCGTCCGGCTCGGGCGGGGTGCCGAGGAACCCCGAGAGCCGGTCGGCGGGCGGCCCCGGCCGGTCCGCCGGGGCGGTGGCCCGGCCGCGCCCGCCCCGCCGACCGGACGTGGCGCCGGCCTTCGCGCCGCCGCCCAGCCGGTGGGGGGTCACGCCGTGTCGGGTGAGCGCCCGCTGCCAGGCGGCGGCCGCGACGGACACCGCCCCCTGCGCCAGGCCGAACTGCGCCTCGATGGCCGAGTGGCTGGACGGGATGAGCCCGTACCGCCACGTGGTCCCGGTGCGCGGGCCGATCTCGTACGCCGGGGCCTCGGCGGCGAGCCCGAACTGCTCGACGCGGCTGGCGGCGTGGAAGGCGCCGCAGACGTGGAGGCAGCGCGCCGGGTCGGCGCCCGAGGTCGCCAGGTGCTCGCGGATCCTGGTCCACATGTGACGCTCGCGGTCCGTCTCGCGCGCGTCCCGCTCGGGCCGCTCCGGGCGCAGCCGCCGGAAGAGACTGCCGATCATCACCATGACCTGGCGGTAGGTGTCGTAGTCGGCGCCGGCTAGCGGCCGCTCCACGTACTGCTCCCACCACTCGGTCCAGTGCCGGACCCGGCCGTGGTGCAGCAGGTGCTCCTCCAACTCGGCGAAGCGGGGCCGCAGGTCGCCGATCTCGATGCCGACCGCGTCCCCGTGCAGGGCGGCGTCGCCCGCCGGCGTGTCCGACGCCGCCCGCTCGTCGTACTCGTCCCGCCGCAGCCACTGGAAGACGTGGTCGGTCGAGCGGTCGACCAGCACGAGCTCGACGCCCGGGGTCTCCAGGGCGTAGGCGATGGCCTGGTACTCGGCGGAGGCCTCGGTGATGGGCGCGACCACGCTGAGCGGTGCCCAGCCGGGCGGGAAGCCGTCGAGTTCGGTGGCGAACGCCTGGAGCGCCACCGGGAGCCGACAGTTGCGCAGCTCGTCGAGGAGCGGCCGCAGATCCTCGCACAGCTCCAGGTAGATGACGGTGGGGCGCTTCTCCCGCAGCCGCCGTGCCATGGCGAGCGCCGAGGCCGGCGAGTGGTGGCAGACCGGGAAGATCTCCAACTCCTCGCGCAGCGCGCGGTCGACGTCGTCGACCATGCCGGCCAGGATGTCGGGCACCGCGCCCTGGTCGCCGGCGAACGCGTCGGCCGCGGCGAGCAGTTGCTCGCGCAGGGCGGCGAACGGCGGGGCGGCGTCCTGCGCCGCGCCGGGGGTGGCCTGCCCGCTCATGACAGGGTGGCGATCGCGTCGCGGCCGCCCTCGAGGAACTCCTGCCAGGGGCCGCCCTCGTCCTTCCTGGCGCGGGGCTCGACGACGCCGTGCCAGAACGTGTTGAGGATGGCGAGGTCCTCGGGGCTGCGCCTGGCCAGCGAGCCGACCAGGGAGCCGGCGAGGGTGCGGGCGCCGAGGGGGCGGTCCCCGAAGAACTGGCTGTGCAGGATGGCGTCCTCCAGGACGCCGATCTGCTCGGCGGTGGAGAGCGAGGACTCGAGCCGCTGGTCGTCGCTGGTGGCCGAGGCGGACGCGGCCCGCAGGTCGGCGAAGCTCTGCAGCAGGATGTCGAGCAGCGAGGGCGGCACGTCGAGCTCCATCCGGTGCCGGCGCAGCAGTTCGCCGGTGCGGAACCTGACGATCTCGGCCTCGCTGCGCTTGTTGGTGACCACGGGGATGCGGACGAAGTTGAACCGCCGTTTGAGCGCCGACGACAGGTCGTTGACGCCCCGGTCCCGGCTGTTGGCGGTGGCGATGACGGAGAAGCCCGGCTTGGCGAAGACCACGTTGTCCCCGCTGCCGCCGTCGAGTTCGGGGATGGACACGTACTTCTCGGAGAGGATGGAGATCAGCGCGTCCTGCACGTCGCTGGTGGCCCTGGTGAGCTCCTCGAAGCGGCCGATGACGCCCCGCTCCATGGCGGTCATGATCGGCGAGGGGATCAGCGACTCGCGGGACTGCCCCTTGGCGATCACCATCGAGACGTTCCACGAGTACTTGACGTGGTCCTCGGTGGTGCCGGCCGTGCCCTGGACGACCAGGGTCGAGTTCCGGCTGATGGCGGCGGACAGCAGCTCGGCCAGCCAGCTCTTGCCGGTGCCCGGGTCGCCGATGAGCAGCAGGCCGCGGTCGGAGGCGAGCGTGACGATGCACCGCTCGACGAAGCTCCGGTCGCCGAACCACTTCCGCGGTATCTCCCGGTCCAGGCCGTCGGCCCGCTCGGAACCGAGGACGAACAGCCGGACCATCCGAGGGCTGAGCCGCCAGGAGAACGGCTTGGGCCCCTCGTCGACGGACTCCAGCCAGTCCAGCTCCTCGGCGTACTTGACCTCGGCGGGGGCGCGCAGCATGTCGGTGTCGGTCATGGGTGCTTCTTTCGTCGGAACGTTCGCTGAAGGGGTCAGGCGAGGAAGTTCTTGAGCTCGAACACGAGCTTGCGGATGTGGCCCGAGATCACCGGCGTGCCCAGGTCCTTGAGGCGCTGCCGGAACCACGGGTTCACCCGGGCGCCGCCCGAGCTGTTGACCGAGCCGACCGGGATGACCCTGACGCCCGACCGGTGCAGGGACTCGAAGTCGGTCATCAGCGCCTGGTTGTCGTAGAAGTCCGAGATCCACACCAGCGCGGTGTCGCGCGGGTCGGCGATCTTGGGCCGGACCCTGGCCATCGCGACGGTGCCGTCCGTGCCGCCGCCGAGGGTGGTGCGCAGCAGGGTCTCGAACGGGTCGCGCACCCAGGCGGTGAGGTCGAGGGCGCGGGTGTCGTAGGCGACGAGGTGGACGTCGACCTTGGGGAGGCCGGCGAAGATCGAGGCGAGGATGGTGCAGTTGACCATCGCGTCGACCATCGACCCCGACTGGTCGACCACCACGATCAGCCGGGCCGGCGTGGTGCGCCTGGCGGTGTGCCGGTAGAACAGCCGGTCCACATAGAGCCGCTGGTCCTCCGGGCTCCAGTTGGTGAGGTTCTTCCAGATGGTGCGGTCGATGTCGAGGTTGCGGAACACCCGCTTGGGCGGCACGGACCGGTCGAGGGTGCCCGCGCTGGCCTTCTGGACCTGGGTGCGCAGGACCTCGGCGACCTGGTCGACGTAGGAGCGGATCAGCGCCTTGGCGTTGGCCAGCGCCACGCCGGAGAGGTTGTCCTTGTCGCGCAGCAGCTGCTCGATCAGCGACATGCTGGGGGTGAGCCGGCCGGCGAGCGCCGAGTCGGCGAGCACCTCGCGCAGCCGCATGCGGGAGACCAGCTCGCCCTCGATGCCGGCCAGGGTGGCGGCCAGCTCCCCGTCGCCCTCGGTGCCCAGCGCGCGCCGGCACCAGCCGGCGTCCCGCTGCCAGTCGGCGAGCTGCCCGGCCGTCACCGGCCCGCCGCCGGTGGCGAACGCGTTGAGCAGCAGCTTGGAGACCAGCGCCGCGCGCCGCGCCTGCTCGCGCGGGTCCTCGTCGGCGTTCTCCGTGGGGTCCGCGAGGTCCTGGAAGGCGGCGGCCAGCTCGGGGAAGCGCTGCACCAGGTTGTCCACCGAGACGGCCGGGTCGAGGAGCGCGGGCGGCAGCCCGAGATCGTCGACGACGGCCACGCTCGCGGACTCGAGTGCGGGCTGCTCCTCGTGGTCGAAGAGGCGGGACAGCAGGCGCCAGTAGAGGACCTGGCGGCGGTTCAGATACGGCTGTGCGCCGTTGACGTCGGTCATTTCCGCAGCAACCGCCCTGCTCGCTCGCGCAGCACGGCGACCGGGTCCCCGGCCCGCGCCTCCGCCTTGGCGATCTTGGGATCCGTGACGCCGAGCGCCCAGTCGCCGCTGTGCGCCTCGACGGGGGCGCGCCTGACCGTGGCCTGGAGCGCGAGCGGCTGGAGCAGCCAGCGGTCGCCGTCCCTGCGCAGCAGTCCGAGGCAGGCCGAGGAGGCCGCCACGAGCCGCGGCGTGAGCGGCCCGCACGCCGGCAACCGGCGCGCGTCGAGCGGGAGCGTGGTGCCGTCGAGCTCCAACGTGCCGCCGTCCGAGGTGTAGCCCTCGACCAGTACGGGCTCGGCGATCCGCACCGGATGGCGCTCCAGGGGCGGCGTCGGCGGGGACACGGCCAGGGGCAGCAACACCCGGGCGGTGGCGAACGGGTCGGTCGGCTCGCCCGCGGTCGCCCGGGCGTCGTCCCAGACCAGGTCGCCTCCTGGCAGCAGCGGGAGCTCGGAGATCTCCAGGGCCCGGCGCTCGGCGAGCGCGGCGAGCAGCGCCGGGTGCCGGTGCAGCAGCCGCCAGACGGCGGGTCCCGTGATGGTGTCGACCTTGCCCGCGCTGACCGCGGCGCGGACCAGGCGCGGCGGGCCACCGGCGGTGGGCTCCAGGACGGCGTGCGCCTGGACCTGGACGACGGTGCCGTGCTGGTGCACGTCGGCGCCGAGGATCAGCAGCCGGCCGGATACCGGCTCGGCGCCGGCGGCGGACGACTCGGTCGCCCGGGCGAGCAGCAGGGCGCGTGCCCACAGGTCGGCCCAGCGCCTGAGGGGCAGCCGCGCCACGGCGGCCACCGGGGAGGCGGCACGCAGCTCGGTGGCCAGACCGTCGAGCAGCACCGCGAGGCGACGTTGTGCGGGGTCGGCGAGCAGCGCCTCGACGGTCTGGTCCACGGCGGCGACCAGGTCGTGGCCGACGCCGCGCCAGCCGGCGATGGCCAGCTCGCGCAGCCACGAGCGGCAGCCGGCGAGCGGTCCCGCGGACGGGCCCGGCGTGCCGCCCGCCGGCTCCGGCCACTCGGCCCTGGTGCGGCCGAGCGCCGCGTCCAGCGCGGCCAGGTCGGCGTCGTGCAGGGCGCCGAACAGCGCGGTACGGGCGCCCGCCAGGGCCGCCAGGCGCTCGTCCGTCACGGATCCGGCGGCGATCTTCTCGACCGCCTCGGCGACCGCGGGGCCGAGCGGGCTGTCGGCGAGCGCGGCGGCCAGGTCGGTGAGAGCGGTGGCGTGCTCGCCGCCGAGGCGGGCCAGCCCTTCGCCGAGGGCGGCGTCGAGGCCGGCCACCAGGTCGAGGGCGGCCGCCGCTCCCGGTGTGCTCGCGGCGTGCAGCGCGGCCAACTGGGCTCCCAGCATCAGCGCACCGCCTCGACGGCCGGGAACCAGTGCAGCTCGGGGAGCGGCGCCGGGTGGTCGGGCAGCTCCAGGTAGGCCAGGTGGCGCAGGAAGCGGCTGAAGACGGCAGCCGTGGCGCCGGGCTCCCGGCCGCCGTCGAGGCTGGCGAGCAGGTCGCCCTCGGGGCCCACCTCGGCGTGCAGGTAGCGGGCGACGCGCTCGAGCCCGTACTGCAGGACCGCCTCGTCGACCAGCGCCCGCAGGTGCTTGCACGGCCGCTGGCCGAGGCCGCCGCAGGGGCGGTTGTTGTTGGTGCCGCAGCTGAAGCCGTGGGTGCGGGCGGCGATCGACGAGACATAGACCCGCGCCAGGTCGGAGCCGCTGGACACCACCCCCTGCAGCCGCCCCTCGGCCAGCTCGACGAAGGGCACCTTCGCCAGCTTGCGCGGCCGGACGGGCTCCACCACCCGGACCGTGCTGCCGCGCTCCCACGCGGCCGTCGCCACGTCCTCGACCTCGATGTCCACGACCATCGGTCTCCCGCCCGGCGCGCCCGCGCCATCGCCCATGCGTGTGAGGATCGACGCGGGTTCTCCCCCGGCGCGTCGATCTTGGGAACAGCATGGCGGGGACCACTGACAATCCCTCAGAGCACGGGGGATGACCGCTCAGCGCATCATCGGATCACCCGATTCATCGGGGAATCATCCTTTTCGTCGCCGATGATGCGTTATTGACACCGACTCGGGATTTTTCCCTAATAGGCGGAGCGGCCCCGCCACTCGACAGTCAAGGAGTCTGCGTGACGACCTCGTCCGTGATCGCCGAAGCCGCCGCCCACCCCACCCCCAGCACCACAGCCGACTTCATCGCCCAGGCCAACTCCCTCTGCGACGCCCAGGCCCTGCTCACCGCCCTCGACCTCGACCTGTTCACCACCCTGGCCGCCGGCCCGGCCGACCTGGAGTCCCTGCGCACGGCGCTCGGCCTGCACGGTCGCGGCATGGCGGACTGGCTCGACCTGCTCGTGCACACCGGCATCCTGGAGCGCGAGCAGGACCACTACCGCAACTCCCGAGTGGCCGACACCTACCTGGTGCGCGGCCGTCCCGGCTACACCGGGGACGTGCTGCGCCGCCGCATGTTCCCCGCCCTCTTCGCGCTGACCGACTCGCTGCGCACCGGCGAGCCGCACGGCACCGACGAGTTCACCGACACGGTGCACCGCCTCGACGTCGTGCGGCAGTTCGCCAACCAGATGGACTTCATCACCGACTCCCTTGCCGGGCCGCTCATCGACGCCTACGACGACTGGGGCCGCCACCGCACGGTGCTCGACGTGGGCGGCTGCCGGGGCGGCGTCCTCACCCGGGTGCTGCGCGCCCACCCACACCTGACCGGAAAGGTGTTCGACCTGCCGATGATGGCGTCGCTCTGCGCCGAGCAGGCCGCCGCCCACGGTCTGCGGGAGCGGATGTCCTTCCACGCCGGGGACTTCTTCGCCGACCCGCTGCCCGGGGCCGACGTGGTGATCACCGGCCACACCCTGGTCAACTGGCCGACCGAGCGGCGCGGCTTCCTGCTGCGCGCGCTCTTCGAGAGCGTCAACCCGGGCGGCGTCCTGCTCGTCTACGACCGGATGCTGACCGGCGCGCGGGACGAGACCCAGCGCCACAACCTGCGGGTCAGCCTCTCCATGCTGGTGATGACCCGGGGTGGCTCCGGCTACCCGCTGGACGAGCTGCGCGGGCACGCCGCGGCGGCCGGATTCGCCGCCGTGACGCACCAGCCGCTCGGCGAGTACGACACCCTGGCCGTCTGCCACCGGGCGGCCGACTAGCGGCCGGGAGCCGGCGCCGGGCGTGCGTCGTCAGCGCGCGCCCGGCGCCGGCCGGTGCCGGCCAAGCAGCTCGGCGAGTCCGCGGCGGGTGGCGGCCAGCACCACCCGGTCCTCCGGGCGCAGCACATAGCCCGGGTGCAGCTCCCACAGCAGTCCGGCGCCGTCCCCGCGACCGGCGTCCGCCGGGCGGGCCGTCAGGTCGGGGTGCCGGTCGGCCGGCGCGCTGGTGTCCAGCGCGACCACCCGCCAGGCACCGGGGCGGTTTGCCTCGGCCACCGTGCGCCCCTCGAACTCCGCGTGCCCGGCGACCTCCACGGCGGCGAACAGCAGCACCCGGCGTTCGACCGGCATGGCGCCGAGGATCTGGCGGCCCATCATCGCGCCCGCGAAGGCGGGCGCGGCCAGCGACGAGACGCTGCGGCTCCGGGTGAGGGCACCCGGGTGGGCGGCGCGCAGGGTGCGGTAGACGGCGGACGCGAAGTCGTCGTCGTAGAGCCGCAGCGCCACCCGCAGGTCGGGGCGGAGCGAGCGGGCGTAGAGCGCGGCCTCCAGGTTGGTGGTGTCGGAGCTGGTGAGCGCGAGCAGCGCACCGGCCCGCTCGATCTTGGCGGCCTCCAGCACGCCCTCCTGGGTGACGTCGCCCAGCACCACGGGCACCCGCAGCCGGCGGGCGAGCGGCACCCCGCGCGCCTCGGGGTCCTCCTCGACGCACACCACCGGGATGTCCAGCTCCTTGAGCCGGCCGAGCACCCGGGTGCCGATCTTGCCGAGGCCGAGCAGCACCACGTGTCCCGAGAGGGCACGCGACGGGCGGCGCAGCGCCGAGCTGCCCCGGAAGGCACCCAGCGCCTCCAGCGCGCCCGCCACCAGGATCGGCAGCAGCGCCAACCCGACGAGCCCCGACAGCAGTTGCAGCACCTGTCGGGGAGCCGGCTCCCCGATGGCCGGCTCGTTGATCGAGAACAGGTCGAGCACGATCAGGTATGTCGCGTGCACCGGATCGTCCGGCGTGGTGAACAGGGACGTGACGGCCAGCCCCAACACGGCCAGCACGACGCCGGCCACGGCCCAGCGCAGCCGGCGCGAGAAGATCTCCGCGAGCGGGGCGGCCGACGCCACGCGCCGCGCGGGACGCGGGCCGGCGTGCGCGACGGTCTCCAGCACCATCGTGCCGCGCCCGGTGGCGGCGGCGACCGTCTCCTCGTCGGGCAGCAGTTGCGGGGCGCGGGACCCGCTGCTGTCCGAACCCTCGGCGCCCGCGGGGTCGTTGGTCGTGGAGGACAGCAGCGCCAGCACACAGAGCCCCGGGTCGGCGAGCTGGCCCGGCCCCGGCGGCGGGCGCTCCACGGCCCGCAGCAGCAGCCCCTCCGCCTCGACGATCTTGCTGGTGCCCGCGACCGCGGTGGCGGCGAGCGCCGGGGCCGCCGTGTCGGCGTCCGAGAGGATGGTGGTGGCCGCGTCGACGGTGGCCCGGTCGGCCTCCGGCAGGGCCACCGCGGCGGCCTGGTCGAGGAGGCGCGCGAGGTGCTCGCCGAGCTTCCGGTTGTAGAGCCGGATCACCAGCCGCAGCCGGGGGTTGAGGCGGCGGGCGGCGAGCGCGACCCGGATGTTGGCCTCGTCGTCCTCGTAGACCAGGGCCAGCGCCGTGGCCTGCTCGACGCCGGCCTGGCGCAGCACCTCCTGGGTGGCCTCCGCCGCGGCCATCTCCTCGACGGGCAGCCGGATCTCGCCGCTCGAGTCGTCGATGCGCCGCGCGAAGACGCCGGTGTCGTCAGGGGCCGCCGGCCCGGGGCGGGTGACGGCGGCGGTCACCCGGCGCAGCAGGGTGGCGGCCCTGGCCCGGCCCGGCGTGGGCGAGGACGGCGCCCCTTCGGCGCCAGGAGCCGGCGGGACGACCAGGGTGACCCGCTCCCGGTAGACCTCGTGCAGCTCGGCGGCCAGCCTGGCGGCCAGCGCGTCGTCGCCGCAGACGATCATGTGCCCGGGCGCGCCGTCACGCCGGCTCTGCTGGGGAAGTGACGTCACGAGCCAAGTCTCCCCCGAGCCGGTCGGCTGCCCAACCACCCGGCCTAGAGCGAGGTTTGACGCTCCGTCCGGCGTTCGGGCGCCGCCGCCCCCGCCCGGCCCACCGACCGGCGCGCGCCGTTCGGCCGCGCAAAGCCTGCCGACATCGGGCGCTGGTCCGTACGCTGGCCCCCACGAGAGCCGTGGGCTTCAGCCAGGGAGGACACCCGGTGAGGATGCTGATCAATGGGCCCGAGCGGGTCGTCGGCGACGCGCTGCGGGGAATGGCGGCCGCACACCCCGAACTGGCGGTCGACGTCGAGCGCCGGGTGATCACGCGACGCGACGCCCCGGTGGCCGGCAAGGTCGGTCTGGTGTCGGGCGGCGGCTCGGGGCACGAGCCGCTGCACGGCGGCTTCGTCGGTCCCGGCATGCTGGACGCCGCCTGTCCCGGCGAGGTGTTCACCTCGCCCGTCCCCGACCAGATGCTGCGGGCGGTGACCGCCGTCGACGGCGGCGCGGGCGTGCTGTTCGTGGTGAAGAACTACACGGGCGACGTGCTCAACTTCGACATGGCGGCCGAGCTGGCCGAGGACGAGGGCGTCGAGGTGGCCAGGGTGCTGGTCGAGGACGACGTGGCGGTTACCGACAGCCTCTACACGGCGGGCCGACGTGGCACCGGCGGAACGCTCTTCGTGGAGAAGCTGGCGGGCGCGGCCGCCGAGGCCGGCGCCCCGCTGGACCGGGTGGCGGCCGTCGCCCGGCAGGCCGCCGAGTCCTCGCGCAGCTTCGGGGTGGCGCTCGGTGCCCCCACCACCCCGGCCAAGGGCAGCCCGACCTTCGACCTGCCGGCGGCCGAACTCGAACTCGGCATCGGCATCCACGGCGAGCCGGGGCGCGAGCGGCGGCCCGTGATGACCTCGGCCGAGATCGCGGACGTCACGGTCGACGCGCTGCTGACCGACCGACAGCCGACCGGGCCCGTGCTGGCGCTGGTCAACGGGATGGGCGCCACGCCCCTGCTGGAGCTGTACGGGTTCAACGCCGAGGTGCAGCGGGCGCTCGCCGAGCGCCGGGTGTCGGTGGCGCGTACCCTCGTCGGCAACTACGTGACCTCGCTCGACATGGCGGGCTGCTCGGTGACGCTCTGCCAGGTGGACGAGGAGCTGCTGCGACTGTGGGACGCCCCGGTGAGCACGCCGGGGCTGCGCTGGGGTCGTTGAGCCGGACACGATCGTGGAGCGAGCGGTGGGAGGAGCACGAGTGGCGCGACGGGACGCGGAGTTCATCCGGCGCTGGCTCGGCGCGGCGGCCGAGGCCATCACCCGGGACGCGGGTCGACTGACCGAGCTCGACTCGGCCATCGGCGACGCCGATCACGGCAGCAACATGCGGCGCGGCTTCACGGCGGTCGTCGCCGCGCTGACCGAGGAACCGCCGCCGCCGGACCCGGGCCACACCCTGCTCGTCGCGGGGCGGACGCTGATCTCCACGGTCGGCGGCGCGTCCGGCCCGCTGTACGGCACGCTGCTGCGCGGCGCCGGCAAGGCGCTCGGGGACGAACAGGCGGTGGAGGACGAGCGGCTCGCCGAGGCGCTGCGCGCCGGCGTGGACTCGGTGGCCCGGCTGGGCGGCGCGGCGGCCGGCGACAAGACCATGCTGGACGCGCTGCTGCCGGCGGTCGCCGTGCTGCCGGACTACGCCGCGGCCCGGCAGGCGGCCGAGGAGGGCGCGAAGGCGACCGTGCCGCTCCGGGCCCGCAAGGGGCGGGCCAGCTACCTGGGCGAGCGGAGCATGGGACACCTCGACCCGGGCGCGGCGTCCTCGGCGCTGCTGGTCGTCGCGCTGGCCGAGACCGCCGCGGCGGACGAGGAGGCCTGAATGACCGAGGAGCGGCCCCTGGTGGGCATCGTGCTCGTGTCGCACAGCGCCGAGGTGGCGGAGTCGGTGGCGCGGCTGGCGGCCGGCCTGGCCGGCGGCGGCGAGCTCGCGCCGACGGCGGCGGCCGGCGGGCGGCGCGACGGCGGCTTCGGGACGAGTTCCGAGCTGATCGCCGAGGCGGCGAGCCGGGTGGACCGGGGGGCGGGTGTGGCGGTGCTCGCGGACCTGGGCAGCGCGGTGCTGACGGTGCAGGCGATGCTGGCGGAGGGCGAGGAGCTGCCGCCCGACACCCGGCTGGTGGACGCGCCGTTCGTGGAGGGCGCGGTGGCGGCGCTGGTGACGGCCTCCGCCGGCGGCGACCTGGCGGCGGTGGCGGCGGCCGCCGGCGAGGCGTACACCTTCAGGAAGACCTGAGGGCCCCTCAGTCCTCTCCGTCCCCCGCCGGCGGCACGGGAGCCGGCTCGAACCAGGTGGGAGCCTCGGAGAGGGCCAGCTTGATCCGGGTCAGCGCGGCCTCGCGGAGCGGCGGCAGCGCGTCCGGGCTGAACCAACCGACCTCCAGGGACTCCTCGTCGTTGACCCGGGCCTCGCCGCCCACCGCGCGGCACAGCAGCGTCACGTCCATGTACTGGCAGCAGTCGCCGTTGTCGTACCGGATCGGGTCCAGGGTCTGCACCATCAGGACCCGCTCGGCCACGCTGCGCACCGCGGTCTCCTCGTGCACCTCGCGGACGGCCGCCTCGGCGGGTTGCTCGCCCGGGTCGGGGATCCCGCCGATCAGGGCCCAGCCGCCGTCGTCGGCGCGCCGGCCGAGCAGCACCCGGCCCTGGTCGTCGAGGACGACGGCGGTGACGCCGGGGAGGAAGAGCAGTTCGTGGCCGATGCGGGTGCGCAGGTCACGGATGAATCCGGGTGTCGTCATGGCACGAGCCTAGGACGCGGGCCTCAGGGACGCGGACGCCGGCGTGCCGGCCATGGCCGCGACCAGGCGCCCCTCCGGATAGGCCAGGGCCACCTCCGGCAGGGCGGCGGCGCGGGTGCTGGCGAACACCTCTAGGGTGCCGCCGGGCGCCGCGGTCGGGTGCGGGGCGAGACCGGCGCGGCGCAGCGCCTGGGCGGCCACGGCGTCCGCCGAGCCGATCAGGGTGACCTCGGCCCCGGTGACGGCGGCGACGTGCCGGCGGATCCGGTCGGCGACCAGCTCGTAGTGGGTGCAGCCGAGCACCACCGTGCGGGTCTCGGGCGGCGTCAGCGCCGCGGCGGCCCGGACGGCGGCCTCGACGGCCTCCTCGTCGGCGCGCTCCACGGCGTCGGCCAGGCCGTGGCAGGGCACCCCGACGGCCGGCAGCCCCGCGGCGTACCGGTCGAGCAGGTCACGCTGGTAGGCACTCTCGGTGGCGGCCTGGGTGGCCCAGACCGCGAGCGGCTGGCCGGCGGCCGCCGCCGGCTTGACCGCGGGCACGGTGCCGACCACCGGCACCGCCGGCTCCAGCTCGGCGCGCAGCTGGGGCAGCGCGCTCACGGTCGCGGTGTTGCAGGCGACGATCAGGGCGTCGGGCGGCGTGGTGACCGCGACCCTGGCCAGGGCCAGGGTGCGCGCCGTGATGTCGGCCGGGGTGCGCGGCCCCCAGGGCATGCCTTCCGGGTCGTTGGAGATCACCAGCGAGGCGTCGGGCCGCAGCCGCCGGACGGCGGCCGCGGCGGCGAGCAGGCCGATGCCCGAGTCGACCAGCGCGATGCGCGGGTGTCTCACTTGCGCCCCGGGGTCCACTGCATGCCGAAGCCGTAGGCGTGGTCGACGGTGCGCTGCGGGCTGACCCCCCGCTCGGGCACCAGGTAGCGGGCCTCGCGCCGGACGATCAGCTCGCCGCCCTGGTTGGTGAGCTCGGCGAGCACGCAGACCGGCGACGGGACGGTGCACTCGTCGAGCGTGAAGTCGATCGGCGCGCCGCGCTCGGGCGTGAGGGTGACGAGGGCGGAGATGCCCTGGAAGCTGGCGGCCCCGGAGTACACGGTCACGAAGAGCACCACGCGCCGCAGCTCCTGGGCGTGGTCGAGGTTGATGGTCAGGTTCTCGCCGGTGGCGACGGCGCCGGTGCGGTCGTCGCCGTCGAGGTGAATGTAGGGCGGCTGGTGCAGCGAGCCGAACGCGTTGCCCAGGGCCTGGACGACGCCCTTGCGGCCGTCGCTGAGCTCGAACAGGGCGCACAGGTCGAGGTCGAGGCCGCCGCCCATCGCCTTGCTGATCCGCTCGCGCCAGCCCACGTTCTGCTGGCCGCGCTCCTGCCAGTTGAGGTTGACCAGCATCCGGCCCGAGGTGGCGCCCTGCTTGGCCAGTGAGATGGAGGGGGCCGCCTTGGTGAGGGTGACCTTGCTCAGGTTGATGCCACCGCCGGCCGGCGCGGGCGGCGCGGGCTGGGCCTGCGGCGGGAACGGGGCGGCCGGCGGGGCCGCGGGCTGCTGCCCGCCGTAGGGCGACGGCGGCATCGGCGCGGGGGGCGCGGCGGGGGCCGGCGCGCCGTAGGGGGACGGCGGCATGGGCGCGGCCGGCGCGGCCGGCGGCTGGTTGCCGTAGGGCGAGGGCGCGCCGTACGGGGAGGACGGCATCGGGGCGGCCGGCGGGGCCGCGGGCTGCTGCCCGCCGTAGGGCGACGGCGCGGGGGCCGGCGCGGCGACCGGCGGCTGCGGCGCCGCCCGGGGCGGGACGGGCGCGGCGGCCGGCGCCGGCTCGTCGTCCACGGAGATGCCGAAGTCGGTGGCGAGGCCGGCGAGGCCGCTGTCGTAGCCCTGGCCCACGGCGCGGAACTTCCAGGCGCCCTGGCGGCGGTAGAGCTCGCCGAGCACGAAGGCGGTCTCGGTGCTCGCGTCCTGGCTGTCGAAGCGCGCGATCTCGGTGCCGTTGTCCGCGTCGAGCACCCGCACGTGCAGCCCGGGAACCTGCCCGAAGGTGCCACCGTCAGCGGAGGCGGCCACGGTGACCTTCTCGATCTCGGGCTCCACCGCGGTCAGGTCGACGGCGAGCCGGTCGATCACCGTGGCGCCCTGCGGCTGCTTGCCCTCGTGGCGGACCGCGCCCGAGGTGTGCCGGGGCTGGTTGTAGAACACGAAGTCGTCGTCCGAACGGACCCTGCCACCCGCCAGGAGCAGCGCCGACGCGTCCACGTCGGGGACTCCGGCGGAGGAGTTCCAGCCGATCTCCACACGGATCGATCGGGCGGGCACGGGCACGTTCGCACCTTTGAGCATCGTGGATTCCTCCGTAGGGTGGCCGTCGTCACGCCACCTGTTCTGCGGACACCGTCCACTATGCCATCCCGGTCCCGCTAACCCCCTGGGCGACCCCTGGACACAACATCATCTGAACGCCCATCGACGTTTTTTCCGGTATTCCTTCGGATTGAGCGCCGGAGGCCGCCCCAAGGCCATGAAAAGACCCTCTAATCGGTCTCCCCAACGACCACATGGTGGGCTTAACTTATGGAGTATGACCTCCCCGCGCCCCTACGGCGGTGGCTACTCCTCACCGTCGTTCCCTGACACTCCCATCTACGACAGGCTGGTGGCCGAGCGGGGAACCCCGCAGATCGCGCCGATCCGCGTACCCGCCGCCTACGAACCGCTCGGCTACCCGTCGGCGGCCGCCCAGCCCGCACTGCCGGCCCTGCCCGCGCTGCCGTCCGCCCCGTCGCCCACGCACGCCCAGCCGCACCCGCAGGCGGCCGGCGGCTATCCCGGGTACCAGGCGGCGCCGGCCAGGCCGCAGTTGTCGGCGCCGGCCCCGCAGGCCCCCGCCCCGTACTTCCCGCAGCAGGCCGCCGCGCCCAGGCCCTACCAGGCACCGGGCGTGCCGCAGGCGCCGGTCCCGCAGCAGATGCGGCCGGCGGCCCCGCGGCCCGCGGCGCCCCGCCAGATGCCGGGGCAGTACCAGCAGCAGGGGCAGCACCCGTACCCCAACCAGCAACAGCAGCACCAGTACCCGTCCCCGGGCTACTGGGCGGAGCCGGGGACGGGTCACTAGGCGCGCGGGGCGCGAGGAGCGCGAAGGACGCTAGATCTCGACGTCCTCCAGGATCCCGAGGGCGTCCGGCACCAGGACGGCCGCCGAGAAGTAGGCGCTGACCAGGTAGGAGATCACCGCCTGGTCGTTGATGCCCATGAACCTGACGTTGAGGCTGGGCTCGTACTCCTCGGGGATGCCGGTCTGGTGGAGCCCGACCACGCCCTGGTTCTCCTGGCCGGTGCGCAGCGCGAGGACGGAGCTGGTGCCGGCGGCGGTCACCGGGATCTTGTTGCAGGGGAGGATGGGGATGCCGCGCCACGACCTGAGCGCCGTGCCGTCGAGATCCACCTGGCCGGGGTAGACGCCGCGGGCGGTGCACTCGCGGCCGATGGCGGCGATGGTGCGGGGATGGGCGAGCAGGTACTGGGTCTTGCGCCGGCGGGAGATCAGCTCGTCCAGGTCGTCGGGGGTGGGCGGACCGCTCCTGGTGTGGATCCGCTGGCTCAGGTCGGCGTTGTGCAGCAGGCCGAACTCGCGGTTGTTGACCAGCTCGTGCTCCTGCCGCTCCCGCAACGCCTGGATCGTGAGCCGAAGTTGCTCCTCAACCTGGTTCATCGGCTCGTTGTACAGGTCGGCCACCCGGGAGTGCACCCGCAGCACGGTCTGCGCCACGCTCAACTCGTACTCGCGGGGCGACAGTTCGTAGTCCACGAACGTGCCGGGCAACACCGGCTCCCCCACGTGCCCGGACGCCAGCGCGATGTCCGCCTCGCCACGCCGGTTCGTCGGCGGCACCGGCCTGGCCGCGAAGCCGTCGAGGTGGCCGCGGAGCTCGGGGCGGCGGTCGGCGAGGGCGCGGACCTCGGCCAGGGGCAGGGCGAGTACGGTGCAGCGGGTGATGGCGCGCAGGGTGGTGGGCCAGGTGCCGGGCTCCGCGGCGAGCGCCTCGGCGCCGGCGTGGTCGCCGTCGGCGAGCACGCCGAGGCCGGCCTCGGCGTCATAGGCGCCGGGGGCGACCCGGCGGACCTTGCCGTGGGCGATCAGCAGCACCTCGGTCACCTGACCGCCGTGCTCGGCGATCACCTCGCCCGGCGCGTACTCGCGCTGAACGCAGGCGTCGGCCAGCGCGGTGAGCGCCCGAGTGTCCTCGAAGCCACGGAGCGCGGGCAGTTCGGTGAGCTCGGCGGGGATGACGCGGACCTCGGCGCCGGTGGAGACGAATTCCACCCGGCCGTTTCCCAGGGTGTGGGTCAGCCGCCGGTTGACCCGGAAGGTGCCGCCGGAAACCTGCACCCACGGCAGCACCTTCAACAGCCATCGGGAGGAGATGGCCTGCATCTGCGGCGGCGTCTTGGTCGTGGTCGCCAGATTCCGCGCCGCGGCGGTTTCCAGGCTGGTGGGCACGGAGGTGAGCGGGGAGTTCACGCGGGAGTTTTCCTTGTCTTCTCTGGTGGCCTTGGGGGCTGAATTCCGGTGCCGGAAGGGGGCCCGGCGTCGCCGCCCCCCTTCCGGACCTCTCAGTGCCCGATTTCGACGTCCTCGAGAACTCCCAGCGCGTCGGGGACCAGAACCGCCACCGAGTAGTAGGCGCTGACGAGGTAGGAGATCACGGCCTGCTCGTTGATGCCCATGAACCGGACGGACAGGCTGGGCTGGTATTCGTCCGGAATTCCGGTGCGGTGCAGCCCGACCACGCCCTGGTTCTCCTGGCCGGTGCGCAGCGCCAGCATCGAGGTGCTGCCGGTGGCGCTCACCGGGATCTTGTTGCAGGGCAGCACGGGCACGCCACGCCAGGCCGGGACCGCCTGGCCGCCGAACTGGGTGTTGGACGGGTAGATGCCGCGCGCGCTGCACTCGCGGCCGAAGGCGGCGATGGCCTTGGGGTGGGCGAGGATGACGCTGGGGTCCTTCCAGACGGTGGCCAGCAGCTCGTCCAGGTCGTCGGGGGTGGGCGGGCCGCTCCTGGTGTGGATCCGCTGCCCGAGCCCGGCGTTGTGCAGCAGGCCGAACTCGCGGTTGTTGACCAGCTCGTGCTCCTGCCGCTCCCGCAGGGCCTCCACCGTCAGCCGCAGTTGCTCCTCGACCTGGTTCATCGGCTCGTTGTACAGGTCGGCCACCCGGGAGTGGATCCGCAGCACGGTTTGCGCCACGCTCAACTCGTACTCGCGGGGCGACAGTTCGTAGTCCACGAAGGTGCCGGGCAGCACCGGCTCGCCCGCGTGCCCGGATGCCAGCGCGATGTCCGCCTCGCCGGCGGCGTTGCGCTGCGCCGGGACGGCGGCCCGCAGCCCGGCGAGGTGTTCCGCGAGCCCGGGGGCGCGCTCCGCGATCTCCTGGAAGGCGCTGCGGGAAAGGGTGAGCACGGTGCCGCTGGTGAGCGCCCGCAGCGTGTGCTCCCAGGGGCCGGCGGTCTCGTCGGTGAGGACGCGGTCGCCGAAGAAGTCCCCGTCGGCCAGCACGCCGAGGTCGGCCTCGGCGTCGTAGCGCCCGGGGCCGCGCCTGCCGAGCTTGCCGTGGGCGACGAGCACCACCCGGTCGGCCGGGTCACCGGCCTGGACGAGCACCTCGCCGGGGCCGAAGTCCCGCTGGACGCAGGCGTCGGCGAGCAGCCCGAGCACCTCGGCGTCGGAGTATCCGGCGAGCGCCGGGAGTTCGCCGAGTTCGGCCGGAATCACGCGGACCTCGGCGCCGGTGGAGACAAATTCCACCCGGCCGTTTCCCAGGGTGTGGGTCAGCCGCCGGTTGACCCGGAAGGTACCGCCGGAAACCTGCACCCACGGCAGCACCTTCAACAGCCATCGGGAGGTGATCCCCTGCATCTGCGGCGGCGTCTTGGTCGTGGTCGCCAGATTTCGGGCCGCCGCCGTGTCGAGGCTGAGCCTCGAATGCGCGGTGCCGTTTTCGGGAGCACCGCTCTCGGAGGTCGGCTCGATCGAGGTCGTCATGCGCTACACCGCCAATGTGGGGTCGTACAGAGGCCAATTGAGGGATCCCGCGAAGAAGCTAAAGGCTGCGGCCGACTGGGGCAATCACTCGAAAGTGGGGACAACTCCGGGATTTCCCAAGGCTTTTGCTGGGTATCGAGGCGGGACGTTCCTGCGTCCGCGCACCCAAGGCACTCACGGGGACACGCTGCGTGAGCACATAGGGTGAGGGGCGCGTCGGCGCACGACCGTGGTGCGCGTGGCGCGGAGGGGGCACGCGCGCATCGTGTCCGATCCGGTCATCCCATCGGTCCACGGCGCGCTAACGTGGAGCGACCAGGCACGCGTGGTAGCGCGCCCAGTTGACAGCTCAGTTGACACGTTTGGGGCACATCAGTCCATGACTAAGGGCTCGGTCCAGGTGACGCACACCGGAACAGCACGCTGGCGGCGGCGGACCGCTGTCTACAGCACCGTCACCGAAGCCCTGGCCGCGGCCGCCGACGGCGACGTTCTCGTCCTCGCGCCCGGCACCTACCGCGAGAACCTGGTGATCGAGCAGTCCGTGACGGTGCGCGGCCCCGGGGAGGACAAGGACGGGCCCGCCAGGATCGCCCCGGCAGACGGCGTCCCGCTCACCGTGCGCGGCTCGGCCACCATCCAGCACCTGCTGATCGAGGGCCAGGACACCACCGTGCCCGCGGTGCTCGTCGAGAACAGCACCCCGGAGCTCACCGGGGTCCGGATCCGCACCGCGTCGGCCGCCGGCATGGAGGTGCGCGGCGGCGCCCGGCCGACCGTGCGGCACTGCGCCGTCAGCAATCCGACGGGCACCGGGATCAGCGTCACCGACGGCGGCGGCGGTCTGTTCGAGGAGTGCGAGGTCGCCGAGTCCGGCCAGCCCGGCATCACGGTGCGCGGCCCGGCCCATCTGCGGCTCGAGCGCTGCCGGGTCCGGCAGGCCGGCGGCGCGGGTCTCTCCGTCACCGGGGACGGCTCCGCGGTGGACGCGGTGGAGTGCGACTTCACCGACATCAAGGGCACGGGGGTGCGCCTGGCCGACCGGGCCACCGCCCACCTCACCGACTGCCGGATCGGCGCCACCACGGGCGACGGCGTCACGATGGACACGGACGCCGTGCTGACCCTCGCCGACAGCGTGGTCTCGGACATCCCGGAGAACGCGCTCGACCTGCGGTCCCGCGCGGTGCTGACGCTGGTGCGCACCACCGTGCGCCGGTTCGGCCGCAACGGCGTCTCGGTCTGGGACCCGGGCAGCCACGCGGACGCCCACGACTGCGAGATCCACGAGAGCACCGGGGACTACCCGGCGGTCTGGGTGAGCGACGGCGCTACCGCGGTGCTCGAGTCCTGCCGGGTGCACCACGTGCCGGACGCGCTCTTCGTGCTGGACTCCGGGTCCCGGGTGGACGTGGTGGACAGCCAGCTCGAGGAGGTGCGCGGCTCGGCCGTCTCGGTCAGCGACGGCGCCACCGCGCGGCTCGACGCCTGCCGGGTCCAACGGGTCGGCACCGGCGCCTGGTTCCGCGACCAGGGCAGCGGCGGCACGGTCACCGGCTGCACCATCCACGAGGCGCGCACCGGGTTCATCGTCACCAAGGGAGCCGACCCGAGCGTCGAGGACTGCACGGTGAGCCGCGCGACCGAGGCCGGGGTCTACGTCTCGGCAGGCGGCCGGGGCCGGTTCACCCGCTGCCGGATCAGCGACTCGGGCGGCTACGGCTTCCACGTCATCGACGGCTGCCGCACCGAGCTCAACCGCTGCCGCACCGAGCGCTGCGCCAGGGGCGGCTACGTCTTCGCCGAGGACAGCCCGGTGCTGACCGACTGCCACAGCGACGAGTCCACCGCCCCGGGCGCCGACGTCCGGCTGAAGGCCACCGACGCCGCTCCCCCGCCCGCCGCCCGGCCGGAGCGGGTCACCGCGGCGCCGGCCGGCGCCGCGCCCAGCCAGCCGCCGCCCGCCGAGGAGCCGGCCGCGGCGGACGGCCGGCCGGCCGACGAAGTGCTGGCCGAGCTCGACACCCTGGTCGGCCTGCACACGGTCAAGCGCGAGGTGCGGGCGCTGATCGACATGATCGAGGTGGGGCGGCGCCGCCAGCAGGCCGGTCTCAAGGCCGCCTCGGTGCGCCGGCACCTGGTGTTCACCGGCTCGCCCGGCACCGGCAAGACCACGGTGGCGCGGCTCTACGGCGAGATCCTGGCCGCCCTCGGCGTGTTGGAGCGCGGGCACCTCGTGGAGGTGTCCCGGGTCGACCTGGTGGGCGAGCACATCGGCTCGACGGCGATCCGCACCCAGGAGGCGTTCGAGCGGGCGCGCGGCGGTGTCCTGTTCATCGACGAGGCGTACGCGCTCTCCCCGGAGGACGCCGGCCGGGACTTCGGGCGCGAGGCGATCGACACCCTGGTCAAGCTCATGGAGGACCACCGGGACGCGGTGGTGGTGATCGTCGCCGGCTACACCGCAGAGATGGAGCGGTTCCTGGCGGTCAACCCCGGCGTGGCCTCCCGCTTCTCGCGCACCATCACCTTCGGCGACTACTCGCCGGAGGAGCTGCTGAGCATCGTGGGGCAGCAGGCCCACGACCAGCAGTACGACCTGGGCGTCGGCACCCAGGACGCGCTGTTGAAGTACTTCACGGCGATGGACCGCGGCCCCTCGTTCGGCAACGGCAGGACGGCGCGGCAGACGTTCGAGGCGATGGTGGAGCGGCACGCCGGCCGGGTGGCGCGGCTGGCCGACCCGAGCACCGAGGAGCTGACCCTGCTCTACCCGGACGACCTGCCGCCGCTGGCGCAGGGCGGCCCCGGGCTCTGACCGCGGTCACACCGGTTCGGCCGCCCGCTGTTCCGGCAGCGGCGGCGGCGCCTGGCCGCGCAGCAGCCGGTCGAACAGGGCGGCGCGCTCCGCGGCGAACGCCGGGTCGGCGGCGTAGTCGCCGTGCCCCAGGATCGGCTCGGGCAGGGGCCTGAGCAGGTTCCGGCCGTAGTGCAACGGGTCGGCGAGCGGGCCGCGGTCCACCGGCGGCAGGTCGGCCCCGGCCACCAGCACCGGGCCGCCGATGGGGTCGGTGGCCCGCCACAGGTTCCGCCAGCAGGGCACGTCCCGGTGGAGCGCGCCCAGCGCGGCCGGGCCGAAGTAGACGGGGAACCAGCGGCCGTAGAGCCGCTCGAGCGGGGAGCCGTGGGTGAGCAGCGCGATCCGGCTGCGGGTGGCCGCGTCCAGCTGCCAGACCGCCGCGGCGGCCAGCACGCTGCCCTGCGAGTGGCCCGAGATGACCAGGCGCCCGCCGGTGGCGTCGATCCAGGTGCCCATCCGCCAGGACAGGTCGGGCACGGCACGCTCGGCGTAGCAGGGCGGGGCGAAGGGGTGGGCGGCGCGCGGCCAGAAGGTGCCGACGTCCCACAGGATGCCGATGGTGCGCCTGGCCCCGGCGTCGCGGTAGGCGCGGCGGCCGAGCGCGACCATCAGCACCACGCCCGCGCCCATCAGCCAGGAGCCCATGCTCTGGAAGGCGTCGGCGAGCGCGGAGACGACGGCCGGCGCCGAGTCCGCCGCCTCGGACGGCGGATCGCCGGTCAGCGCCCCGGCGACGCAGCCGAGGCCGAGGACCAGGCAGGAGGCGGTGACCCAGCCGACCAGGACCGGCGCCGAGTCGGTGAGCTCGGCGCGGGCGACGGCCGAGGCGATGCTGCGACTGCGGTCCTCCTGCGGCTCGCAGCCCTCGTCCGGGTAGCCGTCCCTGACGCCGGGCGCGAGCTCGCGGCGTCGGCGGACCACCCGCAGCCCGGCGGCCACCGCGAGCCCGAGCACCACGAGGAGCAGCGGGGGGATGGCGGCCGCCTCCCAGCTCAGCACCACCGGCGGGCCCGCGATGGAGCCGCCGGACGCGTCGTCGTGCGAGGAGGCGAGCCGGTCGGCGACCCACTCGGTCATGCCTCCGGTCAGCACTCCGCCGAGCCCGCAGGCCAGCAGGGCCACCGAGGCCGCGCCGAGCCCTGCGAGAGCCCCACGGTCGGCGCTCGGCGCCTGCCGGTGCAGCCGGTGGGCCGTCAACGCGAGCCCCACGACCAGCACGCCCTGCACGATCATCAGCCCGGGGAAGATGCCGGCGCCGGCCGGATGGCGTCCGCTGGTCAGCCACTCGGGCCTGCTCCACGCGGTGTGCACGACGACCACGAGCACCAGGGCCAGGGCGCTCCAGGGCAGGGCGCGGGCCAGCGGCGGCTCTGGGCTGTCGTCGCGCTCCTCCTCGGTGCGGCCGTGCCGGACCAGTTGGACCACGACGACCAGCCAGCCGACCGCCGTGAGGCCGGTCAGCACCCAGCCGGCGGCGGCCAGCGCACCGACGCCCTCCGGGCCCCGGTCGTGCGGGCCGGTGGCGGTGAGCAGCGCGGCGGCGAGGGTCAGCAGGCCGATGGCGGTGTGGCTGGCGCGCAGCCGGGCGACGATGCCGCGGCCGTACCAGAAGCCGGCGCGGCCGAGCACCGCCGGCTCGTCGCCGTCCGGGCGTGGTCGCACCGGTGGGGAGGCCGACTCGTAGGCGCTCCAGGTGCGGTGCGAGAGCCCCCACAGCAGCAGGACGAGCACCAGCGGCAGGACGGCGCCGAGCGCCAGCCGCCGGCCCGGCTGGGCCCACCAGCCCTCGCCGGCCAGCGAGTCGAGCCAGCCGGAGTCCGCGGCGCAGGCGGCGGAGCCGGCGCACTGCCAGGCGACGAGGTCGAGCGCGACGGCGCAGGCGCCGGCGGTGAACAGCACGGTGAGCGAGAGCGCCAGCAGTCGCACCTGCACGTCGAAGGCGCGCTGGGTCCGGCGGGTGCCGGCGGCGGCCGGGCGCATCCAGTGGGCCAGGTTGACGATCATGAACGGGAGGAGCAGCAGCCAGAGCGCGCGGGCCCCGTTGCCCGAGGTGAGGTTGGACCAGGAGTACGCCTCGCGCAGCGGCCGCCCGTCGTCCCAGGGCCGTTCGTCGAGGTCGTCGGTGCGGCGGTGGACGCTGGCGGTGGCGTCGCCGGTGACCCGGGTGGTGCGGTTGTCCTCGAGCATCGCCTGCGGCGTGGTGCCTCCGACACCGTGCACCAGCAGCTCGACGGCCGGCTCGGCCGGCTCCGGCGTGGCCGCGGGCGTGGATGTGGACGTGGACGTGATCTCGTCGGTGCTCATCCTGGACTTCCCCCCTGCTGTCGTGCCCTCCTCTGTCGTCTCTCCTGTCAGGGGCACGCCGAACCGTCCCCGATCGGGGGATGTTGGAGCATGCGAGGATGACTCATTCACTTGTGAGGAGACGCCGTGAGCGACAACCAGAACCTGCTGGCGGGGCAGCGCCGTGCGCTCATCCTGGACGAGGTCAGGCGGCGGGGCGGCATCCGGGTCAGCGAGTTGACGCGGATGCTTCAGGTGTCGGACATGACGGTGCGCCGCGACCTGGACGTGTTGGCGCGGCAGGGCGCGTTGGAGAAGGTGCACGGGGGCGCGGTGCCGGTGGCCGAGCGTCGGACCCACGAGCCGGGCTTCGAGGCCAAGTCCTCGCTCGAGCTGTCGGCCAAGAGCGCCATCGCCAGGGCGGCGGCCACGCTGGCGACGCCCGGCAGCGCGGTGGCGTTGTCCGGTGGCACGACCACGTTCGCGCTCGCGCACGAGCTGCTCGAGGTGCCCGACCTGACGGTGGTCACCAACTCGGTGCGGGTGGCGGACGTGTTCCATCACGCCGGGCAGCCGGGCGACGGCGGTCGGCCGGCCGGCGCGGGCGGGGCGACGGTGGTGCTGACGGGTGGGGTGCGGACGCCCTCGGACGCCCTGGTGGGCCCGGTCGCCGACGCGGCGATCGCCTCTCTCCACTTCGACGTGTTGTTCCTGGGGGTGCACGGCATCTCGGTGGAGGCCGGCCTGTCCACCCCGAACCTGGCCGAGGCGGAGACCAACCGGCACTTCATCCGCTCGGCCCGCCGGGTGGTGGTGGTCGCCGACCACACCAAGTGGGGGACGACGGGGCTGAGTTCGTTCGCGACGCTGGACGAGGTGGACACCCTGGTGACGGACGCGGGACTGCCACGCGCCGACCGTGAGGGGATCGCCGAGCACCTGGCGGAGCTGGTCATCGCCGGGGAGAGCGAGGACTGACGACCGTCGGGGCGTTGATGCTCCTATTGGTTGTCAAGCGGCTTGGAGCCAGTCGCGGTAGGAGTGGGTGAGGGCGTCGTCCCGGGTGAGTCCTCGTTCGAGTCG
>NZ_JBHXFJ010000053.1:0-55130 GCF_042722465.1 Streptomyces sp. NPDC127098 | reverse complement strand
GCCCGTGGTGGCCCGCGCGCGGGGCGCGCAAGCGCCGGCAGCGCGGCGGAGGGTGAGCCGCCGCGGCGCGCGCGGTCCGCGACGGGCCGGGCCATCGGAGACGAAGCCGGGGCCGACGACCCCAGCGCCGCCACGGACCACGAGGACGGCGCGGAGAACAGCCGGTCCCGCACGCCGGCGGGCAAGCCGGCCGCGCGCGGCGCCGGCGGAAAGCGGCCGGCCGACGAAAGCCCCAAGCCGGCGCGCAAGCGCGCCGCGCGCGCGGCCAGCCGCGCGGAGCCGCCGGCCGAGCCGGAGGCTCAGAGCCCGCCGCAGGCGTCCGCGCCGGCCGAACCGACCCGTCAGGGCCCGGCGCAGACGCCCTCGGACGGCCAGGGCCAAGCGCCAGCGGACTCGCACATCGACGGCGACGAGCCGCTGCTCGCCGCGCGCGTGCACCGGCCGGCCGACCTGCTGCGGGTGCTGCTCGGGCTGCTCGGCATCGCGACCGTGCTCGCGCTCGCCACCTGGGCCATCGGCACCACCGCCGGCATCGAGCGCGACGTCGACAAGGGCGCCGCCCAGGCGCCCTCGCTGCTGATCAGCTTCGCCGGCTTCGCCTCCGCCATCGCCGTCCTCGTCGTCCCCGTCGCCTTCGCCATCGAGCGGCTGATGAAGCGCGACGGGCTGCGCATCGCGGACGGCGTGCTGGCCGCCGTGCTGGCGCACGGCGTCTCGCTCTCCTTCAGCCTCTGGGTGGCCCGCCTCGCGCCGGACTCCGTGCAGGACGCGCTGACCAGGAACGGCCCCGGCGGCGTCATCACCGACCCGGTGCACGGCTATCTGGCGCCGGTCATCGCCTACGCCACCGCCGTCGGCATGATGCACCGGCCGCGCTGGCGGTTCGCGATGTGGACGGTGCTGCTGCTCGACGGGTTCGCCGTGCTGGTCGCCGGCTACACCACGCCGTTCTCCATCGTCGTCACCGTCCTCCTCGGCTGGACCATCGCGTACGCCACGCTCTACACCGTCGGCTCGCCCAACGTCCGCCCCACCGGGCAGCAGTTGCTCGCCGGCCTGCGGCACGTCGGGTTCCGGCCGGTCAGCGCGCTGCGCACCGAGGACACGACCGAGTCGGCGCGCCACGACCGGCACGACTACTCGGAGCCGACCCGCCGCTACCTCGTCACCCTGGAGAACGGCCCGCCCCTCGACGTCACCGTCGTCGACCGCGCCCAGCAGGCCCAGGGCTTCTTCTACCGCGCCTGGCGGCGCCTCGCGCTGCGCGGCATCACCACCCGCCGCAGCCTGCCGTCGCTGCGCCAGGCGCTGGAGCAGGAGGCGCTGCTCGCCTACGCCGCGATCTCCGCCGGCGCCAACGCGCCCAAGCTGATCGCCACCTCGGAGCTCGGCCCGGACGCCGTGATGCTGGTCTACGAGCACACCGGCGGCCGGCACCTGGACTCGCTCCCGGACGACGAGATCACCGACGAGCTGATGCGCGCGGCCTGGCGCCAGGTCACGGCCCTCCAGACCCGCCGCATCGCGCACCGCCGCCTCGACGGCGGCTCGCTGCTGGTCGACCGGGCCGGCATCGTCTACCTCACCGACCTGCGCGGCGGCGAGATCGCCGCCAGCGACCTGCTGCTGCGCATGGACATCGCGCAGCTGCTGACCACCTTCGGGCTGCGGGTCGGCGCCGAGCGCGCGGTGGCGGCGGCCGTGGCCGTCCTCGGCCCCGACGCGGTGGCCAACAGCCTGCCGCTGCTCCAGCCGATCGCGCTCAGCCGCAACACCCGCGCCACGCTCCGCCAGTTGGCGAGGGAGCGGGCGCAGCGGGAGCGCGACGCCGTGCTCGACGCCACCCGGGCCTACCGCGAGGCGCGCGGCAACCTGCCGGAGGACGGCGACCGCAAGGCGGTGCGCGCCGCTCGGCAGGCCGAGAAGCAGGTGATGGACGAGGCGCTGGAGAACGCCAAGGAGCCCGACCTGCTGTCGCTGATCCGCGAGCAGGTGCTGCTGATCCGCCCGCAGGCGCCGATAGAGCCGGCCCGGGTCGAGCGCATCAGGCCGCGCACCCTGGTCACCATCATCGCCGCGGTGTTCGCCGCGTACTTCCTCACCATCCAGGTGGTCAACCCGGAGTTCCAGCGGGTCTGGGAGGGCGCGAACTGGGGCTGGGTGCTGATCGCGGCCGGCTTCTCGGCCGTCACCTACTTCGCGGCCGCCCTGAGCCTGCTCGGCTTCGTCCCGGAGCGGGTCGGCTACCTGCGCACGGTCACCGCCCAGGTGGCGGGCTCGTTCGTCAAGCTGGTCGCGCCGGCCGCCATCGGCGGCGTCGCGCTCAACACCCGCTACCTGCAACGTCAGGGCCTGCGCCCCGGGCACGCGGTGGCCAGTGTCGGCGCCTCCCAACTGTTCGGGCTCGGCAGCCACATCACCCTGCTGCTGACCTTCGGCTACCTCGCCGGCACCGAGCACACCCCCTCGCTCTCGCCGTCCCGCACGGTCATCGCGGGGCTGCTGACGCTGGCCGTGGTGGTGCTGATCGTGACGGCCATCCCCAGCCTGCGGAAGGCGCTCTACGAGCGGATCAGGACCCTGTTCGCCGGCGTCGTGCCGCGCATGCTCGACGTGGTGCAGCAGCCGAAGAAGCTGCTCAGCGGCATCGGCGGGATGCTGCTGATGACGCTGGCGTTCGTGATGTGCCTCGACGCCTCGCTGCGCGCCTTCGGCTACGAGCTGAGCTACCCGACGATCGCCGTGGTGTTCCTCGCGGGCAACGCGCTCGGCTCGGCGGCGCCGACCCCAGGCGGCCTCGGGGCCGTCGAGTTCGCGCTGGTCGCCAGCCTCGCCACGTTCCGGGTGCCGCAGGACGCGGCGCTCGGCGCGGTGCTGCTGTTCCGGCTGATGACGTTCTGGCTGCCGGTGCTGCCCGGCTGGCTCGCGTTCACCCACCTCACCAGGAAGGGCTCGATCTGACGGGCGCGCACGCCCCGCTCGCGATCGCGAGCCCGGAGCGCGGGATCACCTTGCGGATGCGAGCCATGCCCGCCTAATCTCCCGCACATGCGTTCCTACACCATCGGCCGGGCCGCCCGGCTGCTCGGCGTCAGCCCCGACACGGTGCGCCGCTGGACCGACTCCGGGCGGCTGCCCACCCGCAGGGACGACGCGGGGCGGCGGCTGATCGAGGGCGCCGACCTCGCGGCGTTCGCCGTCGCCCTCTCCCAGGACTCGGGTCAGGACGACGCCGAGGAGGACGAGCCGCGCACCTCGGTGCGGAACGCGTTCCCCGGCATCGTCACCGCCGTCACGCTCGGGGACGTCGCGGCCCAGGTGGAGATCCAGGCGGGCCCGCACCGGCTGGTCTCGCTGGTCACCAGGGAGGCCGTCGAGGAGCTGGGCCTGGCCGTCGGCGTGGAGGCCGTGGCCCGCGTCAAGGCCACCAACGTCCACATCGACACCCTGTGAGGCCGCCCGTGCGTCCCGTCCGCCGCCCCCTGCTCGCCCTGACCGCCGCCACCGCCGCGCTGCTCACCGTGGCGACCGCCTGCGGCGGGTCCGGCGCCGACGACGCGAACGGCGGTGGCGACGAGGAGGTCACCCTCACCGTGCTGGCCGCCGCCTCCCTCACCGACGTGTTCACCGCCGCCCAGGAGCTCTACGCGGAGGAACACCCGGAGGTGACCCTGGAGTTCTCCTTCGCCGGCTCCCAGGAGCTGGTCGCCCAGGTGGAGCAGGGTGCCCCCGCCGACGCGCTGGTCACCGCCGACACCGCCACGATGGACGGCGTCGCCGACCTGACGGCGGCCGAGCCCGTCGTCATCGCCCGCAACGCGCTCACCATCGTCACCCCGCCCGACAACCCGGCCGGCGTGGACTCCCTCGACGACCTCGCCGACCCCGGGCTGCGCCTGGTGCTGGCCGCGCCCGAGGTGCCGGCGGGGCGCTACGGCCGCCAGATCCTCGACGCCCAGGGCATCGACGCCGCGCCCGACTCGGAGGAGGCCAACGTCCGCGCCGTCCTCGGCAAGGTGCGTCTCGGCGAGGCGGACGCCGGCCTGGTCTACGTCACCGACGCCACCTCGGCCGGCGACGACGTCGCCACCGTGGCCATCCCCGAGGACCGGAACGTCACGGCCGAGTACCCGGCCGCCGCCCTCGCCGACGCGGAACACCCGGCGGAGGCCGCCGAGTTCGTCGAGTGGCTGGGCTCGGACGAGGCGCGGGCGCTGCTCGGGGACGCCGGCTTCCAGGCCCCGTGACGACCACCCCGGCCGTGCGCACCCGGGCGGCGGCCCGATGACGCGCCGCCCCCCGCTCACCCTGGTCCTGCCGGCGCTGCTGGCGGTGGCCTTCCTCGCCGTCCCGCTGCTCGGCGTCCTCGCCGACGCCCCCTGGTCGGACCTGGTCGGCCGGCTCACCGAGCCGGCCGTCACCGAGGCACTGCGGCTCTCCCTGGTCGTCTCGGGCTGGGCGCTGCTGTTCTCCCTGCTGTTCGGGGTGCCGCTCGCCTGGCTGCTGGCCCGCGTCGACTTCCCCGGCCGCACCGCCGTCCGCTGCCTGGTGCTGCTGCCGATGGTGCTGCCGCCGACGGTCGCCGGCGTGGCGCTCTTCCAGGGCCTCGGCCGGCGGGGCCTGCTCGGCGGCGCCCTGGAGTCGGTGGGCGTCGTGCTGCCGTTCTCCACCGCAGGCGCCGTCGTCGCCGCCACCTTCGTCGCCATGCCCTTCCTGGTGATCAGCCTGGAGGGCGCCCTGGCCGGCCTCGAACCGCACTACGAGGAGGCCGCCGCGACGATGGGCGCCGGCCCGCTGCGGACCCTGCGCCTCGTCACCCTGCCGATGCTCGCCCCCTCGCTGGCGGCCGGCGCGGCGCTGTGCTGGGCGCGGGCGCTCGGCGAGTTCGGCGCCACCATCACCTTCGCCGGCAACCTGCCGGGCACCACGCAGACGCTCCCGCTCAAGGTCTACCTGCTGCTCCAGGACGACCCGACCGGCGCCACCGCCGTCTCCCTGCTCCTGGTCGCGGTCGCCGCCGCCGTCCTCTTCGCCCTCCGCGGCCGCTGGTTCCGCCCCTCCCGCTGAACCGCCCGGCCCGCGCCGGCGGCCGCGTGGCGCGCCGCCCCGTCACCCACTTGCCACGGCCCGGAGTGCGGGGGGCTCCCGCACCCGCACACGATGGGCGAGTCGCAGCGACCGATGGGAGCCACCGCCATGACCCGAGCCAGGCTGCTCACGCCGACCGTACTGGCCGCGACCACCCTGCTCACCGTCCCGGGCTGCGCGACGGCCGACGGCGACACCGCCCGGCCGCGACCGGCCGCCCGCCAGGACGCCACCGACACCGACGACCTGCCGGAGCGCTTCACCGGACAGCGACTCGACTGGTCGGCCTGCCCGGCGCCCGACAGCGCCGAGGGCGGCGGCAGCGCCAGCCCCTCCCCCCTGCCCGACGGCGAGGACTGGGAGTGCGCGCGGATGACGGCCCCGCTCGACTACAGCGACCCGAACGGCGACACCATCGAGATCGCCATGATCCGCGCCCGCACCAAGGCCGAGGGCGACCAGCGGATCGGCTCCCTCATCTTCAACTTCGGCGGCCCCGGCGGCTCGGGCGTCGCCACCCTGCCCGCCTTCGGCTCCGACTACAACAAGCTCAACAGCCGCTACGACCTGGTGAGTTTCGACCCGCGCGGCGTCGGCAACAGCGAGGGCGTCCAGTGCCTGGACGACCAGCAGCTCGACGACTACTTCGCGGCCGACGCGGACCCGCGGAACGCCAGCGAGCGACGCGAGTTCACCGACCGGCTCAAGGAGTTCGACCGCGGCTGCGAGGACCGCTTCGGCGATCTGCTGCCGCACCTCACCACCACCAACACGGCCCGCGACATGGACCTGATGCGCAAGGTGCTCGGCGACGACAAGCTGCACTACTTCGGCATCTCCTACGGCACCGAACTCGGCGGCGTCTACGCCCACCTGTTCCCGCGCCGCGTCGGCCGGGCGCTGTTCGACGCCGTCGTCGACCCGACCGGCAACACCGAGCAGGGCGCGCTCGGCCAGACCGAGGGCTTCCAACTCGCCCTCGGCAACTACCTCGACAACTGCACCCAGAGCGACAACTGCCCGCTCGGCACCGACCCCGACGAGGGCGAACGCAAGCTCCAGGACTTCCTCGACAGCCTGCGCGACCACCCGCTCGACACCCGCGACCCGGACAAGCGCAAGCTCACCCAGTCGCTGGCCTGGAGCGGCGTCGCCCAGTCCCTCTACTCGCAGAGCTTCTGGCCGTACCTCACCCAGGGCCTCGACGACGCCATGACCGAGGACAACCCGGACGGCACCGTGCTGCTCGCCCTCGGCGACTCGATGAACGGCCGCAACCCGGACGGCAGTTACAGCACCCTCCAGTCCTCCCTGACCGCCATCAGCTGCGCCGACTCCAGCGAGCGCTACACCGTCGACGACGTCCGCGACAAACTCGGCCAGTTCGAGGACGCCTCCCCCGTCTTCGGGCCGCAGATGGCCTGGGGCCTGCTCAGCTGCACCTACTGGCCCGTCGAGGGACAGCGCGAGCACCCCAACGTCCGAGCCGACGGCGCCCCGAAGATCCTGCTGATCGGCACCACGGGCGACCCCGCCACCCCCTTCCAGGGCACCGCGCACATGAAGGACGCGCTGGGCGACGACGTCGGCGTCGAACTCGTCTACGAGGGCGAGGGCCACGGCGCCTACAACAGCGGCAACAAGTGCGTGCAGGACACCGCCAACGACTACCTGCTCAATGGCACGGTCCCCGATGACGGCAAGCGCTGCAAGGACTGACGCCCCCTCACACCTTCTGCCCCACCGGCCGCACCACGACCTCGTTGACGTCCGTCCCGGCCGGCTGCGCCAACACCCAGGCCACGCACTCCGCGACCGCCTCGGGCGCCAGCAACGGGCCGGGACCAGGACCGCCGTTCCCCCACCCCGGCGTGTCCACCCGCCCCGGCGCGACCAGCGTGACCCCGACGCCGTCCCGCGTGACCAGCATCCTGGTGTTCTCGGCCAGCGCCGCCACCGCCGCCTTGGTCGCGCTGTAGAGGCTCCCCGCCACGTTCTTGAACCCCGCGACGCTCCCCACCAGCACGATCCGCCCCCGGCTGCGCCGCAACGCCGGCAACGCGGCGTTCACCAGCAACGCCGGCCCCAACACGTTGGTCAGCACCATCCCCCGCCACGCCTGCGGGTCCCCGTCCGCCACCGTGTCGTGCGTGGCGAACCCGGCGTTGGCCACCACGTGGTCGAGCCGCCCGAACGCGTGCTCCGTCATCCGCACCGCCTCCGCCACCGCCTCGTGGTCGGTCGCGTCCCCCGGTAACGTCACCAACCGGTCGCCCGCGTCGGCCCCTCGGGCCAGCCGACTCAACCGCTCCGCGCTCCGCCCCGTCGCCGCGACCCGGTGCCCGCGCTCCAGCAGCAGCGCCACCACCGCCGCTCCTATCCCGCTCGCCCCACCCGTGACGAGCGTCACCGGCCCCGCGTCCTCACCCATCGCTGCCTCTTCTCCTACTCTCGGCACATGACGCAGCCGCTCTGGTCCCAGGTCGACGACTACTTCAACGACCTTCTCATCCCCGCCGATCCCGCCCTCGACGGCGCCCTCGCCGACAGCGAGGCGGCCGGCCTCCCGCACATCAACGTAGCCCCCAACCAGGGCAAGTTCCTGCACCTCCTGGCCCGGATCCACGGCGCGCGCACGATCCTGGAGATCGGCACCCTCGGCGGCTACAGCACCATCTGGCTCGCCCGCGCCCTCCCCGCCGACGGCCGCCTGGTCACCCTGGAGGCCGACCCGCACCACGCCGACGTCGCCCGCGCCAACCTCGAACGCGCCGGCCTCACCGACCGCGTCGACCTCCGCGTCGGCCCGGCCCTCGACAGCCTCCCCGAACTGGCCTCGCTGGCCCCCTTCGACCTGGTCTTCGTCGACGCCGACAAGCCGAACAACCCCAACTACCTCGACTGGGCCGTCCGTTACACCCGCCCCGGCTCGATCATCGTCTTCGACAACGTGGTCCGCGCCGGCCGCGTCCTGGAGGCCGACAACCCCGACCCCACCATCCAGGCCACCCGCCGCCTCACCGAACTCGTCGCCGCCCACCCGCACCTGACGGCCACCACCCTCCAGACCGTCGGCGCCAAGGGCCACGACGGCATCACCCTCGCCCTGGTGACCGGCCCCTGACCGCCACCGACAGGGCCGTGCCGGACATCACCCGCCGAACCGACCCCCAACACCGGTCCGAGGGCCTACCGTTGTCCGGGTGAGCGCACATGTGCCGACACGATCCCCCTACCGGATCGAGGACGACGAGGGCCCGCAGACCGTCGCCGAGCTGAAGGCCGCCCTGGCCCCCTGGCCACAGGAGCTCCTCACCTTCACCGCCCGCCTGGAAGCCGCCCGCTTCGACGAGATCCCCGGCGTGATCGCCGCCTACCGCATCGCCTGGCTCACCCGCGTCCACCCCGACCACCAGCAGGCGGGCCAGGCCAGCGAGGACGAGACGGCCGACACCATCAGCTGGGACGAGCTGATGGCCGACTACACCCCCGACGGCCGCGAAGCCAGGCGCCGGTGACCTACAAGGTCGAGGTCATGGCCGACGCACGCCGCGGCATGGCCTCCCTCACCCCCGCCCGCCGCCGCGCCGTCAACGACGCGGTCCGCGGCCCGCTCGCCACCCGCCCCCTCACCATCGGCGAACTCTTCGAAGGCGCCGGCCCCACCGCCCTCCGCCGCCTCGTCCTCACCCCCGCCGGCGTCTCCATCGGCTACCGCGTCTTCTCCGACCGCGTCGAGGTCCGGCTGGTGTGGCTGATAGGCCACCCCTGACCTGCCGGCCCGGCCGGATACCCTGACGGCATGCGTGGGGGGAACACACGTGCGGTGGCGCTGGCCGTCGCCGTCTGGCTCGGGGTGGGGGCGTGCAGCGGCGGGGGCGTGGCGGCGCGGCCGGCCGTCGAGCCGTCGGAACAGGCAGGCGTGGTCCCGCCGTTGCCGGAGCGGTTCGCGGAGCAGCGGCTCGAGTGGGGCGGCTGTCCGGCGCCCACTCCGCTCCAGGGGAGCGGGGACGCGCCGGGGGCCGAGTGGCAGTGCGCGACGCTCACCGTGCCGCTGGACCACGAGGCGCCGGGGAACGGGGAGACGATCGGCGTCGCCGTGATCAGGAAGCCGGCGACCGGTGGGGAGCGGCTGGGGTCGCTGGTGTTCAACTTCGGCGGCCCCGGGGGATCCGGTGTGGCGGCGTTGCCGCGCTCCGGGGAGCGGTACGCGGAGCTGAACGAGCGGTACGACCTGGTGAGCTTCGATCCGCGTGGGGTCGGCGCCAGCGAGGGCGTGGTCTGCCGGTCGGACGCCGAGATCGACGCGGCGGCGCAGCGGAACGACGGGCCGCCGGTGGGCGAGGCGGAGGAGCTGGCGTACCTGTCGCGGGCCTATGACCACGCCCGCGCCTGCGAGGCGGCGGCCGGGCCGCTGCTGCCGCACCTCACCACGGTCGACGCGGCCCGCGATCTCGACCTGTTGCGGCGGGCGCTCGGTGACGAGCGGCTCAACTACTTCGGCATCTCGTACGGGACGAAGCTCGGCGCCGTCCACGCCCACCTCTTCCCCGAGCACGTCGGCCGCACCGTGCTGGACGCCGTCGTGGACCCGACCAGGGACGTCGTGCGGCGGGCGCTGCTGCAGACCCAGGGCTTCCAACTGGCGCTCGACCGCTATCTGGACGCCTGCGTCCCGAGGGACGGTTGCCCGACCGAGGACGGGCTGGCGGAGTTGTTCGAGGAGTTGGCGGAGCGGCCGCTGCCGACCGACAGCGGGCGGCGGCTGACGCAGGGGCTGGCCGTCACGGCGGTGCTCGGGGCGCTGTACTCCGAGCTCTCGTGGCCGACGCTCACGGAGGGGGTGCGGCAGGCACGCGAGTACGGCCGCGGGGAGCTGCTGCTGGCCGCCGCCGAGCGGTACAACGGGCGTGACGCCGAGGGCCGTTACCGCAACCTGCACGCCGCCAACACCGCCGTCAACTGCGCCGACTTCGCCTCCCGCCCCGACGTGGCCGACGTCCGCGCGCACGAGCCGGCGTTCGTCGAGGCGTCGCCCGTCTTCGGTCCCCACCTGGTCTGGTCCCTGCTGGACTGCGCGTACTGGCCGGTGGCCGGCGAGCGGGACCAGCCGGAGGTGTCGGCGCCCGGCGCGGGGCCGATCCTGCTGGTCGGCACGGTCGGCGACCCGGCGACGCCGTACGTCGGCGCGCGGCGGATGCGCGAGGCGCTGGGCGAGGACGTCGGGGTGCTGCTGACATACGAGGGTGAGGGGCACGGCGGCTACCAGAGCGGCGACGCGTGCGTCGTGGGCACCGTCAACGCCTACCTGCTCGCCGGGACGACACCCCCTGACGGTACCGTCTGCCCATAATGAACATACCTTCACACTTTCGTTCCCGGCGTCTCCGGGCCGCCCTCGCGGCCGCGCTGACCGCCGGCCTGCTGGCGACCTCCTGCGCCACCCGCGACCTCGCCGTCGGCACCGGCGACGACGCAGGCCAGGGCACGGAAGACGGCGAAGGCGTCGGCACGGAGTCCGTGCCGGTCGCCGACTCCTACCCCGGGCTGCCGGACGCCCTCGCCCAGCAGCGCGTCCAGTGGTCCCAGTGTGAGGCGCCCACCCCGCTCCAGGGCGAGGGCCCGCGCCCCTTCCAGCTCTCCGACCGCACGCCCTGGCAGTGCGGCACCCTCACCGTGCCGCTCGACTACGCGGACCCCGAGGGCGAGACCATCGACATGGCGCTGATCCGCGTCGTCAGCTCGGCGCCCGAGGAGGACCGGCTCGGCTCGCTGGTCTTCAACTTCGGCGGCCCGGGCGGCTCGGGCGTCGGCTCCCTGCCGCTGCTCGTCGACGAGTACGAGGACCTACGGGCCGGCGGCTTCGACCTGGTCAGCTTCGACCCGCGCGGGGTCGGCGAGAGCGCGCCGGTGGTCTGCCTCTCGGACGAGGAGATCGACGAGGGCGACCAGGAGGACGCCGGTCCACCGCGGACGGCGGAGGACGAGGCGGAGTTCGTCGCCGACAGCGAGGAGTACGCGGCCGCCTGCCAGGCCAACTCCGGCGACCTGCTGCCCTACGTCACCACGAACAACACCGCCCGCGACCTGGACCTGCTGCGGCACGCGCTCGGCGACGAGCGGCTCAACTACTTCGGCATCTCGTACGGGACCGAGCTCGGCGCCGTCTACGCGCACCTCTTCCCCGAGAACGTCGGCCGCACCGTGCTGGACGCCGTCGTCGACCCCAACCCGGACCCGGTGGCGCAGTCGCTGCTCGACGCCGAGGGCTTCCAACTCGCGCTCGAGCACTACCTGGAGGACTGCGCGACCGACGCCGGCTGCCCGACCGGCGGCGACGTGGAGACGGGCGTGGCGACGATCGAGACGCTGCTCGACGACCTGGCCACCGAGCCGCTCCCGACCGCCGACCCGGACGGCCGGATGCTCACCTCGGGCCTCGGCATGACGGGCATCGCCTCCGCGCTGTACTCGGAGGAGAGCTGGGAGTACCTGACGATGGCCCTCGACGAGGCGCTGAACGCCGGCTCGGGCGACACCCTGCTGCTGCTCGCCGACTTCTACAACGGCCGCGACAGCGAGGGCCGTTACAGCAACCTGATGCCGGCGCTGAACGCGATCCGCTGCGCCGACGACCCGTCCACGATGGCGCTGGACGACGTCGTGCGGCACCGCGAGGAGTTCGAGACGGCGTCGCCGGTCTTCGGCGAGTGGATGCTGTGGGGGCTGAGCGGCTGCCTGGGGTGGCCGTTCGAGGAGGCCGCCGAGCCGGAGGAGTTCAGCGCGCCGGACGCGGCGGCGCCGCTGCTGCTGGTCGCCACGACCGGTGACCCGGCGACGCCGTACGAGGGCGCGGCCCGGATGCAGGCGGCGATCGGCGGCCCCGAGGTGGCGCCGCTGCTGACGAACGACGGCGAGGGCCACGGGGCGTACACGCCGGACAACGCGTGCGTGGCGGACGCGGTCAACGGCCACCTGCTGCGGGGCGAGACGCCGGGGGACGGGCTCCGCTGCGAATAGCGCTGCCGCGCGGTGAACGGCGGGCCTGTCGGCCCGGTGCGCCGCGCGCTCCGCGCGGGGATCGGTCCCCACCCACCCGCCCTCTTCGCGCTCCGCGCGGTGGCCGGCGGCCACGCCGCCGGACGGCGCGCCGCGCTCCGCGCGCGGGCCGGGCCTGACGGCCCGGTGCCGGTCGGTGTCCGCGCCTCGCGCGGGAGCTTTCCCCCACCCGCCCGCCCTTCCGCGCTCCGCACGGAGCGGCGCGGCCGCGCCTCGTGCCGACGCTTCGCGCGGGGTTTGGTCCCCACCCACCCGCCCTCTTCGCGCTTCGCGCGGTGAGCGGCCCGGCCGGCTAGGCCGCGGCTGCGCCGCCGGGCCACCGGCCCGGAGGGCCGTGCCGCGCGAGGCCACCTGCCAAGGGCGGGTGGGGGGCGCGGCACCGCACGGCGGCCAGGCCCCGGCTCTCAGTAGACCGGCTTCTCCGGTTCGATCTGGTTGACCCAGCCGATGACGCCGCCGCCGACGTGGACCGCGTCCGAGAAGCCCGCGTCCTTCAACACCGCCAGCACCTCGGCCGACCGCACGCCCGTCTTGCAGTGCAGCACGATCCGCCGGTCCTGCGGCAGGTCGCTCAGCGCGTTGCCCAGCAGGAACTCGTTCTTCGGGATCAGCCGCGCGCCCGGGATGGAGACGATCTCGTACTCGTTCGGCTCGCGGACGTCGATGATGTCGATCTTCTCGTCGGAGTCGATCCACTCCTTCAACTGCCGCGGCGTGATCGTCGAGTCCTTGGCGGCCGCCTGCGCCTCGTCGGAGACGACGCCGCAGAACGCCTCGTAGTCGATGAGCTCGGTGACCGTCGGGTTCTCGCCGCAGACCGCGCAGTTGGGGTCCTTGCGGACCTTGACCTGCCGGTAGGTCATCTCCAGGGCGTCGTAGATCATCAGCCGGCCGACCAGCGGTTCGCCGGTGCCGGTCAGCACCTTGATGGCCTCCGTCACCTGGATCGAGCCGATCGACGCGCAGAGCACGCCGAGCACCCCGCCCTCGGCGCAGCTCGGCACCATGCCGGGCGGCGGCGGCTCCGGGTAGAGGCAGCGGTAGCACGGGCCGTGCTCGGACCAGAAGACGGAGGCCTGGCCGTCGAAGCGGTAGATGGAGCCCCAGACGTACGGCTTGTTCAGCAGCACGCAGGCGTCGTTGACGAGGTAGCGCGTGGCGAAGTTGTCCGTGCCGTCCACGATCAGGTCGTACTGGGCGAAGAGCTCCAGCACGTTGGACGAGTCGAGCCGCTCCTCGTGGATGTTGACCTGGACGTAGGGGTTGATGCCCTGCACCGTCTCCTTGGCCGACAGCGCCTTGGACTTGCCGATGTCCGCCTGGCTGTGGATGATCTGCCGCTGCAGGTTCGACTCGTCGACGACGTCGAACTCGACGATGCCCAGGGTGCCGACCCCGGCCGCCGCGAGGTACATCAGCGCCGGTGAGCCGAGACCGCCCGCGCCCACGGCGAGCACCTTGGCGTTCTTCAGCCGCTTCTGCCCGTCCATCCCGACGTCCGGGATGATCAGGTGGCGGGAGTACCTGCGGACCTCATCGACGGTGAGCTCGGCGGCCGGCTCTACCAGGGGTGGCAGCGACACGGGGACTCCGTAGGTCTAGGGACACGGTCTTTCGTCCCTCAACACTGCCACGCCCCGGTTGATTCCGAGACACCGATTCCACACTCCGGGCACCGGGGCCGGAGGAAGCCGGCGCCTGGGCGCCGTCCGCCCCCTCACATCCGGCAGGCGGCCTCCATCCAGATGTCGGCGAGCGACTCCTCCAGGCTGATCCTGGCCCGCCAGCCGAGCCGGTCGCGCGCCGTGCGCACGTCCGCCTGCTGCCACGGGCCGCAGCCGTCCGGGTAGGGGCCGACGGCCGGCAGCGGGTGCTGGCCGCCGAGGGTCTCCGGGGACTGCCGGGGCGGCGGCGGGCCCTCCAGCTCGTGCAGGGTGCCGGCGTAGCCGGAGATCCTGGCCAGCGCCGCCGCCGCCTCGCGCAGCCGGACCGCGTGCCCGGTGCCGATGTTGACCACGCCCTGGGCCGCCGAGAGCGTGGCGGCGTGCACGGCGCGCGCCACGTCGCGCACGTCGACGAAGTCACGCTGCACGGCGAGGCCGCCGAGCTTGAGCTCGCTGTCGCCGTGCTGCATGGCGCGCCGCAGCGAGTCGGCGAGCCGGCCGAGCGGCGAGCCGGCCGGGGTGCCAGGACCGGTCGGCGAGAAGACCCGCAGCACGATGGCGTCGAGTCCGGAGCCGAGCACCAGCTCGGTGGCGGCGAGCTTGCTGACGCCGTAGGGGCCGCCGGGGCGGGCTACGGCGTCCTCCGCGATGGACGAGCCGTTCTGCGAGGGCCCGTACTCGGCGGCGCAGCCGATGTGGACCAGCCGGGCCCGGCAGCCGCTGCGCCGCAGCGACTCGCAGAGGGTGGCGGTGGCGACCGTGTTGTGCCTGGTCAGCTCGCTCGCGGTACCCCGGATCGCACCCGCGCAGTTGATCACGACCCCGGGGTGCACGGCGTCCAGGAATCGGGTGAGCGCGCCCGGGCTGCCCGTGGAGAGGTCGAAGCGGACGTCCGCGTCGTCGCCACGCCCCAGGGCGGTCAGCTGCACGGCGGGATCGGCGAGCAGCCGGTCGGCGACGAACCGGCCCAGGTACCCACCCGCGCCGAGAAGCAGCACTCTCATCGGTCTGTGCTCCTTGCGTGTGAACATGATCTTGGTGGGCCGGGGCGGAACGGGGGTGGCGAAACGGTCCGCCTGGCCCCACGCGCGGCGTGCACCGGTGCACCCCCTTCTCCCGTCGGTCCCATGACGGAGAGACGGTATGTCTACTTGTGCACCTCACGACGGACGGATGTCCGCCGCACCATCAGAAGGGGTGAAGTTTCGTGACGTCGCGGGGATGGGCGTCGTTACACCACAACGGCGAACAGCGGGAAGCACCCGCGAGGCCGGCCGGGGCGGGAAGGGCTCAGCTCTCCGGGTGCGGCCACGGGTTGGGGCGGCAGGTCACGCCGTCCGTCTCGAGGAACTTGGTCTGCTGCATCATCACCGGGGCCAGCTCGCCCTCGCCCGGGCAGACCACGTGGCCGTAGCCGAGCCGGTGCCCCACCTCGTGGTTGACCAGCATCTGCCGGTAGGCGGCGATGTCCTCGCCGTAGGTCTCGGAGCCCTGCGCCCAGCGCCAGGCGTTGATGATCACGCGCTCGGTGTTGGACGAGTTGCAGGAGACGTTGTCCTCGGTGATGTCGAGGCCGGAGAGCGCGCACCACTCGGCCGCGGTGCCGGGGCTGGCGAGGGTGACCACGAAGTCGTACTCGCCGGCCGACACCCGGGCGAACGAGCGCTCGCCGCCGTTGCCCCAGCCGCGCGGGTCGTTGAGCGTGCGGTGGACCACCTCGGCGAAGAACTCCGGGTCGAGACCGAGGCCGTCCTCGACGTCCACCCGGTAGCGCACCTGGGTGGTGGCGGTCGGGTCACCCGCCGATGCGCTGCCGCCCACCGGGACCAACTCCCCGGAACCGGTCAGCTCCGGGTCGAACTCGACCATGGTGGCCAGCTGTTCCTCGAAGGTCGGCTCGGCCGGCTCCTCCTCGACCGAGCCCGAGGGCGACTCGCCGTGCCCGTCGGGGTCGGCCGGGTCGTCCTCCCCGCCGCCGCGGCCCGCGTCGGGCCGCGCCGTGTCGGGTTCGGTGTCGAGCAGCGGGCCGACGCTGTCCGACCGCCCTGAGCCGCCCGTCAGGTCGGTCCCGACGACGACGGTGAGCACGGTCACGACGGCGGCGGCCGCCACGCCGGTGAGAGTGCGTCCCCAGCCCGCGCGGCGCTCGCCCCGGCTATCCCCGAGCCCACGCCGCCGCTCGCGCGGCCGGCCATGACGCCCGGACGACGCCGTGCGCCGCGCCGGCCCGCCCTGCTCCGGCCCGTCCTGCCGACCGGACCCGTCGCTCCCTGGACGCCCCGCGTCCCCGTCGTCTCCTGACCGTTCCGGCCTCCCCCGGCCCGGTGACCGCCCCGCGCCGCCGGTCTCCCCTGGGCCTCCCGCACGTCGGTCGTCCCCGGTCCCCGGCCCGGCCTCGGCTGCCAGCCCCACTCGTCTGGCCGCTGCCCGGCCCGCCGCGCGCTGCCCTGGGATGGGTCGCCCGGGTCGGGAGGCATGGGGGGCGTCGAAGGCATCGAGATACTCCTGGCGCGGTCCTGTCGCCGGCCCCACGCGGGGCCCGGCGGCGTCACGGGCGTCCATCGGCCTCCCCTCGGTCGCCCGCGGCCACGGCCGCCTCGGTGAGGAACTCCCGGAACGCACCGGCCACCTCGGCCGGGAACTCCATCATGGCCACATGACCGGCCTCCGGCAGCACGACGAGCCGGGAGAACCCGAATGCGCGGCTGGCCCGCCCGGCGCTGGCGACGCCGACCAGCCGGTCGCGGGCGCCGTAGACGAGGAGGGTCGGCGCCAGCACCCGCTCCGCCTGCCGCCACAGCGAGTGCTGGCCGCCGAGGGTGTAGGCGTTGAGCAGGCCGCGGGTGCTGCGGCCGAGCGACTCCCAGAAGTAGGGGAGCCCCTGCCTGCGCTCCATCTCGGCCTCGGCCATGGCGAACTCCAGGGGAGTTATCCGCTCCGGGTTCCCGTACACCAGACGCAGCACCTCGCGGGCGCGGCGGCCCGGTGGCTGGTCGCGGGTCGCCCAGCGCAGCAGCCGGGTCGCGCCGGGCAGGCCGACGAGTCCGGTGGGGATGGAGGTGAGCCGCGGCAGCCGCTCCGGCATGGCCGGCGCGATCAGCGTGAGGGTGCGGACGAGATCGGGGCGGAGCGCGGCGACCCGGGTGACGACGGCGCCGCCGAGCGAGTTGCCGAAGAGATGCACCGGGGCGCGGCCGCCGGCGTCCAGCAGCCGGATGACGGCGCGCGCGTGTCCGTAGACGGAGTAGTCGCGGGTCGGGGGCGGCGGCGAGGCCCCGAAGCCCGGCAGGTCGATCGCCTCGCACTCGACGTCGGCGGTCAACTGCTCCATCAGTGCGGACCAGTTGCGGGACGAGCCGCCGAGGCCGTGCACCAGGAGGGCCGGTTCGAGGCCGTCGACGCCGCCGGCGCGGCGGCGCACCGCGAGCGTCATCCCTGGGACGTCGGTGGTGCGGATGGTCTCCCCGTCCCGCACCCCTGGCCAGCCCTCCGCGGCGGCGAGCGCCGCCTCGGCTCGCTGCTCTTCCGTGGATGGCATGGGCGCAATATTACGAGCCCGTCACGCTCGCACACACGCACCAGTGGGACCTTGGTCCTGTGTCCGGCGTCACATCCCGGTTCGCCTCTCCCGGCGCGCCCGCCTAGGGTGGGAGGTGCCCACCCGAGAGCCGGAGGTGGTGAAGCCATGCGGCAGGACCCGACAGAACCGGAGTCCTTCGACGAGTACCCGGAGTCCGTGGAGTACGAGGAGGAGCTCGACGAGGAGGCCGCCGAGGGCGATGTCGCCGAGCAGCGTCTCGAGCTGCTCAGACTGCGCGACACGCCGCTCGCCGAGCGCGGCGAGCCGGAGGCCGACCCGGCGGACGCGGCCGAGCAGGCCCGGGTGGTCGACCCGGGCGACGACGACTACCGCGAGGACCCGCGCTGAGCGGCCGACCGCGCCCCGGGGCGGTGGCGGCGCCCGCGACCGGTGTCCGCAGAGTGAAATCCTGCCCTCACGATGCACGCTGCGCGACCACACGACCGTACGATGACGGCAGTACGCACGAGTACGAGCACGAGCATCAGTACGCGACGGCGCGACAGACGGAACGCGGTACGAAGAGCACGAGCGGCACCACACGCACACACGACCACCGGGAGGCGGCGTGACAGCCACAGAGCAGACCGAGGCACGCCCCCGCGGCACCCGCCTGCCGCGCCGGGCCCGGCGCAACCAGCTGCTGGGCGCCGCCCAGGAGGTCTTCGTCGCCCAGGGTTACCACGCCGCGGCGATGGACGACATCGCCGTCCGCGCCGGGGTCAGCAAGCCCGTGCTGTACCAGCACTTCCCCGGCAAGCTCGAGCTGTACCTGGCGCTGCTCGACCAGCACTGCGAGGCGCTGGTCCAGGCGGTGCGCCGGGCGCTGGCGTCCACCAACGACAACAAGCAGCGGATCGCCGCCACCATGGACGCCTACTTCTCCTACGTGGAGCACGAGGGCGGCGCGTTCCGGCTGGTCTTCGAGTCGGACCTGACCAACGAACCCTCGGTGCGGGAGCGTGTCGACCAGGTCTCGCTCGACTGCGCCAAGCTCGTCAGCCCGCTGATCTCCGAGGACACCGACCTGCCGGAGGACGAGTCGATGCTGCTGGCGGTGAGCCTCTGCGGGCTCGCGCAGATCACCGCCCGCCACTGGCTGAGCTCCGGGCGCGGCATCCCGCGCGAGACGGCGAAGAACCTGACGGCCGCCCTGGCCTGGCGGGGCATCGCCGGCTTCCCCAAGCAGAACTGACGGCCGGCACCCGGCGGATCCGGTGTTCGCTCTGGGCGTGGCCGGCCGTGTCCGGGGCACCTCCACGCGCGGATAACCTGTGACGAGCTAACGGATCAGCGGAGGGACAAGCCGTGGAGATCAAGATCGGCGTTCAGCACACGCCGCGCGAGATCGTTCTCGAGAGCGGGCAGTCTGCCGAGGAGGTGGAGCGGGCCGTGGCCGAGGCCCTGGCCTCCGAGAACCAGTTGCTGTCGCTGGTCGACGAGCGTGGCCGCAAGGTCCTGGTGCCCTCGAACCGGATCGCCTACGTGGAGATCGGCGTGCAGGCCGCCCGCCGGGTCGGCTTCGGCGCCCTCTGACGCCACCGGGCGGTGGCCGGCCTCCGGCCACCGTCTCCTGGGGAGGGACCGAAGTGTGATCAGCGCACGGATGCGGGCGAGGGCCCGGGCCGGCGCCGGCGGGCCGGGGCCCGCCGCCCTCGCGTCGGCCGCCGACCCGCGTCTGGACTGGGCACTGCTCGGGGTGGCCGTCGTCGGCATCTCGGCCTCGGGCCCGCTCACCGCCGCCACCGCCGCCCCCGCCCTGGCCATCGCCTTCTGGCGCAACGCACTGGCCGTCGCGGGACTCCTGCCCGCGCTGCTCAGGCGGCGCGGCGTGCTGGCCGAGCTGGCCGGCGTCAGCCGCCGCACCCTGCTCCTCTCACTCGCCGCGGGCGCCGCGCTCGCCGCCCACTTCGGGCTCTGGCTGCCCAGCCTGCGGCTCACCTCCGTCGCCTCCTCGGTCGCGCTGGTCACCACGACGCCGCTGTGGACCACGCTGCTGCTGCGGCTCCTCGGCCACCGGCCCGCCACCGGCGTGTGGCTCGGCTCGGCCATCGCCTTCGTCGGCGTGGTGCTGCTCACCGGCGTCGACCTCGCGGTCTCGGCCGACGCGCTGGTCGGCGACGCGCTGGCGCTCGGCGGCGGCATCGCGGGCGCCGCGTACGTGCTGCTCGGCGCCGAGGTGCGGCGCACCACGAGCACCACCGCCTACACCCTGCTCTGCTACGGCACCACCACGGCGCTGCTGCTCCCCGTCTGCCTCCTCGCCGGTGCCGCGCTCGGCGGCTACTCGGGCGAGACCTGGCTGAAGCTGCTCGCCATCACCGTCGTCGCCCAACTGCTCGGCCACTCGCTGCTCAACCGTGTGGTGCGCGGGCTCGGGCCCGCCGTCACCTCCACCGCCACGCTGCTGGAGACGCCCGGCGCGGTGCTGATCGCGGCGCTGGCGCTCGGCCAGCTGCCGCCGGTCGCCGCCTACCCGGCGCTGGCCGTGATCCTGGCCGGGCTCGCCTTGGTGATCCGCGGGGAGCGCCGGTGAGCGGCGAGGTGCTCGCGCTCGTCGAGGAGCGGCTGCGGGCCGCCCTGGGCGAGCCCGACGGCCGGGCCGCCGTGACGTTCCTCGGCGCCGAGCGGATCGAGGTGCTGCGCTTCCCCGACCCGGCGGGCGGCCTGGTGCGCTACGCCACGCTCGGCATGGCGGCCGCGCCGATGGCCGACCCCACGGCCGTCGTCGCCGACCCCGAGCGCGGCCCGCGCGCCGAGCTGCTGCTCACCGTGCGCGCCGGCGACCCCGCGGTCGACGGGGTGCCGCGCGCGCTGGCCACGGTGGCCGCCAGCCCGCAGGTGGAGGGCGTGGTCGCGGCCCCCGGCGGCTCGCTCGACCTGGGTCAGCCGCTGTGGCCGGGGGCGCCCTTCACCTCCGTGCTGCTGGGCGAGCCGGACGGCACCGTGCCGGAGCTCGATCTGCCCGCGCCGCGCGATCCTGTCCGCTTCCTGCCAGTGCTGCCGCTGACGCGGAACGAGGCGGCGTGGAAGCGCGCCAGGGGCGCCTCGGCCCTGATCGAGCGGTGGCGGGAGCTCGGCGTCGACCCGCTCGACCCGCGCCGGGCCGGCCTCCCACGGTCGGGGGACACGCCTTGACGGATGGGGCGGGGCAGAGGGACTGTTGGTCCCTATGAGGGGCGAACCCAGTTGCCCGAAGTGCGGCGGACGGGTCCGAGCGCCAGGACTCTTCGCCGACTCCTGGCAGTGCGCCGGTCACGGGCCCGTCCATCCGGTCCAGCCCGTCGTCCCGCCCAGCGTCAACGCCCTCACGGTGGTCGTGAACCGCGCCCGGGTCCCGGTGTGGATGCCGTGGCCGCTGCCGGTCGGCTGGCTCTTCACGGGCGCGACCAGCGCCGGGGACGACCGCGCCGGCGGCCGGGCCTCCGCGGTGGCCTGCTCGGGCCCGGGACCGCTCGGCGGCCCTGGCGAGATGCTGCTGATCGCCGAGGAGCTCGGCGTCGGCCTCGGCGCCCGTTTCGCGGGCGTCGCGGGACCCGACCCCGGGCCCCGGCTGCCGGTCGACGACTCCCCGCAGGTCAAGGTGCTCGCCGCCGGCCACCCCACCCCGCTGTGGCAGGTCGCGGACGCGCCGGCCGACCGCGCCGTCTTCGCCGGCGAGGCGATGGGCCTGTGGCTGTGGGCGGTGCTGTGGCCCGAGCAGGCCGGGGTCCTGATGTACGACGAGCTGGTGCTGACCGACCTGCGCGACGCGGGCTCCGAGCTGGACCTGGTGCCCTGCGGGGCGCTCTCGCCGCGGATCATGTCGTAGCCACCGGATCGGGACGCGCCACCCGGTGGTCGCCGACGCCGACCGGGCGCCGGCGCCCGCGGTCGAGCGTCGAGCCGAGCACGGCGAGCGCCAGCGCGCTCGCGGCCATCGCGGCGCCCACCAGGTTGGGCATGGTCGGCCCGCCGCCGGCGGACAGGACCAGGCCGCCCAGCCAGGCGGCGAGCGCGTTGCCCAGGTTGAAGGCACCGATGTTGACGGCGGAGGCGAGGGTCGGCGCGTCCGCCGCGTTGTCCAGGATCCGCTTCTGCAGCGGCGGCACGGTGGCGAAGCCGAACGCGCCGATCAGCGGCAGCGTCACGGCGGCGCCGAGCCTGTCGTGCGCGGTCAGGGTGAAGAGGGCCAGCACCACGGCGAGCGCGGCCAGCGAGACGTACAGCAGCCCGGTCGGCGCCCGGTCCGCGTACCGGCCGCCCACCAGGTTGCCGATCACCATCCCCAGGCCGAGCAGCACCAGCAGCCAGGTCACGCTGGACCCGGCGTAGCCGGCCGCGTCCGTCATCATCGGCGCGATGTAGGTGATGGCCGCGAACACCCCGCCGAAGCCCAGCACGGTCATGGCCATCGCGAGCAGCACCTGGGCGTCGCGGAACGCGGCGAACTCGAGGCGGACGTGGCGCGGGCCGCCCGCGCCCCCTGGGTCCTCGCCGGCGCCCGCCGGCACCAGGGCCGCGACGCCGGTCAGCGCCAGCACGCCGATCACGGCGATGACCGCGAACGTGAGGCGCCAGCTGACCTGCTGGCCGAGCAGCGTGCCGGCCGGCACGCCCACGACGTTGGCGATCGTCAGTCCGGTGAACATCAGCGCGATCGCGCTCGCCCGCCGCTCCGGCGCCACCAGCCGTGCCGCCACGACGGAGCCGACCCCGAAGAAGGCGCCGTGCGCGAGGGACGAGACCACCCGGCCGACCAGCAGCACCCAGAACTCGGGAGCCACGGCCGACAGCGCGTTGCCCACCGTGAACAGCGCCATCATCACCATCAGCAGCCGTTTGCGGGCGGTCGCCCCGCCGAGTACCGCGATCAGCGGGGCCCCGACCAGGACGCCGAGCGCGTAGCCGGAGGCGGTGAAGCCGGCAGTGGGTGTGGAGACGCCGAACTCGGCCTCGAACTCCGGCAACAGCCCGGTCACCACGAACTCGGTGGTACCGATCCCGAATGCCCCGATGGCCAGCGCCAGGAGCGCGATGGGCATGAGGAGCCCTCCTTTTTTCTTGCGTACGACTCCTGTCGGCTTGAACAATAGTTGCAGACGCCGGTTACCTGCAAACGCCGTCTATCGCGGTGCAGGGCTATGCTGGCCGGAACGGAAGGAGAGGCGATGCGTACCGAGCCGGGTCTGGCCCAGGGGTGGTGCGCGCTGTCCGCGCTGCACGACCGCATCGAGGCGCACATCGAGCGTGCCCTCCAGGCGGGCCACGGCCTCAGCGTCCGCGAGTACTCGGTGCTCGACGTGCTCAGCCGACAGCACGAGGGCGACGGCGGCCACTTCCGGATGAACGAGCTCGCCGACGCCGTGGTGCTCAGCCAGAGCGCCACCACCCGCCTCGTCAACCGCCTCGAGGACCGCGGCCTGCTCACCCGCTACCTCTGCCCGACCGACCGCCGCGGCATCTACACCGACGTCACGGAGGCCGGCCGCCGGCTGCTGGACGAGGCCCGCCCCACCAACGAGACGGCGCTCCGCGAGGCGCTGGACCTCGCCGAGCGGCGCCCCGAACTCGCCCGCCTGGTCGCCGCCGTCCGCACCCTCCAGCCCACGGCACCGCCGCCCGGGCCTCCTACCCTGAGCTGATGCGCATCGATCTGCACGCCCACTCCACGGCCTCCGACGGCACCGACTCCCCCGCCGACCTCGTGCGCGAGGCGGCGGCCTCCGGGCTCCACGTCGTGGCACTCACCGACCACGACACGGTCGCCGGACACGCCGCGGCGGCGGCCGCGCTGCCGTCCGGGCTGACGCTGGTCACCGGCGCGGAGATCTCCTGCCGCCTGGACGGCATCAGCCTGCACATGCTCGGCTACCTCTTCGACCCCGGGGAACCGGCCTTCGCGCGCGAACGCGACCTGCTGCGGGACGACCGGGTGCCGCGGGCCCAGGGCATGGTGGCGCGGCTGCGCGACCTCGGCGTGCCGATCACCTGGGAACGGGTCCGCGAACTGGCCGAGGGCTCGGTGGGCCGCCCGCACATCGCGGCCGCCATGGTGGAGGCGGGCGTCGTCGAGGACGTCTCGGCCGCGTTCACCGCCGAGTGGATCGGCGACGGCGGCCGGGCCCACGTGGGCAAGCACGAACTGGACGCCTTCGAGGCGATCCGCCTGATCCACGCGGCCGGCGGCGTCGCCGTCTTCGCCCACCCGCTCGCCGCCAAGCGCGGCCGGGTCGTCTCCGAGGACGCGATCGCCCGACTCGCCGCGGCCGGCCTCGACGGCGTCGAGGTGGACCACGTCGACCACGACACCGACACGCGCGTCCGGCTCCACTCCCTGGCCACCGACCTCGGGCTCCTGACCACGGGCTCCAGCGACTACCACGGCGACCGCAAGCCGTGCCGGCTCGGCGAGCACACGACGTCCCCCGACGTCTACGAGGCGCTCGTGGCGCGCGCCACCGGGACGCGGCCGCTACGCGGCTGAGCGGCGCGCCTGCGGCGCGGCTCACGCAGCACCCCGGCGCTCCCCGCCGGCTTTGCCCCCACCCACCCGCCCTCTCGCGCTCCGCGCGGGCAGCCGGCGGCTGCGCCGCCCGAGCCTGGCGCCTGCGGCGCGGCTCGCAGCCGCCCAGCGCTCCGCGCGGGAGTTCCCCCCACCCACCCGCCCTGTCACGCGCTCCGCGCGTTGGGGGCGGCTTCACCGCGCAAGCGGGCCTGAGGTCGCTCGCGCTTCGCGCGGGGCCCCCGCCCAGGGCGGGGCGCGGCAAGGCGGCGGCTGCGCCGCCGGGCCTGCGCGGTCGCCGCGCGAGGCCACCTGCCAAGGGCGGGTGGGTGGGCGCGGCACCGGTCTCCCCTCGCGCTCCGCGCGAGGACGCGGCCTAACCTCGCGCGTCGCGCGAGAGCGTGGACCAGAACTCGGTCAGGGCCGCCGCCGTCGCGTCGGGGCGTTCGGCGTTGGGGGAGTGTCCCGCGCCGCGGATCACCGTGCGGCGGGCGCGCAGCGTGTGGGCCATGCGGTCGAGGCCCCGCACGGGCCACGCTCCGTCGCGCTCGCCGGACAGCACGTGGATCGGGAGGCCGACGGCGGCCAGCCGCGCGACGCGGTCCGGTTCGAAGCGCAGGGTGCGGCCCGTGGCCCGCAGCTGGGCCGGCGCGTTGGACACCCAGCGGCGGCGGAGCAGTTCGTCGATCTCCGCCTCCGCCTCGGTGCCGCGCCGGTGCACGAGGCGGAAGATCGTGCCGGCGCCCAGCACCGGCAGGGTCACGGCCAGCGCCCGCACCTTGACGCGCTGCCAGCGCGCCACCCGCCCCGCGCCCGAGGCGATCAGCGTCAGGGAGGCGAACGGCCTCCGGCCGGCCGCCGCGGCCCGCAGCACGGCGCCGCGTGAGATGAGGCCGCCGAGCGAGTGGCCCACGAGGTGGATCGGTTCCGGGCCGAGCTCCTCGGCCTGTGCCAGCACGTCCTCGGCCAGCGCGCCGAGGCGGTACGCGGCGTGGGGCAGCACCCCCGAGGACTCGAACTGGCCGCGGCCGTCGACCGCGACCGCCCGGTAGCCGGCCTCGGCCAGCGGCGCGAGCAGCGCGATGAAGTCCTCCTTGCTCCCCGTGTAGCCGGGGATGAGCAGCGCCGTGCCGATCGGCCGCTCGTCGCGCGGGGCCGCGTCGAGCACGGCGAACTCTCCGCGACGGGTCACGAGCCGACGGGCCGTGACCCCGACCGGTGGGACGGCGAACGGGGGTCTGCTCACCCCTTGAGCGTAACCGTCACCCAGGCGAAACCCACGAGGACTGTTCCCCGGCCCGGGCGGGCCGCCAGAATCTACGCGCGTTTCCAGAAACCAGAAAAAGAGCCACAGCAGACAGCAGCAGAGGGAGTCACCGATGTCGTCGCTCGACCGCAGAGCGTTCCTCGGCCGGACGGCCGCGACCGGGGCCGGAGTGGCCATCGCGGGCACCGTCGGCGCGCCACCGGCGGTGGCCGGCGGCGGTTCTGCCAGGCGGTACGCCTTCACCGTGATGGGCACCACGGACCTGCACGGCAACGTCTTCAACTGGGACTACTTCACCGACGCGGAGTTCACCGACAGCGGCGGCAATGACATCGGTCTTGCCAAGCTCTCCACCCTCGTCGACCAGGTGCGCCAGGAGAAGGGCGCCCGCAACACCCTGCTCATCGACGCCGGCGACACCATCCAGGGCACCCAGCTGGCCTACTACTACGCCAAGGTCGACCCGATCACCCAGGCCCGCGGGCCGGTCCACCCCATGGCGCTGGCGATGAACGCCATCGGCTACGACGCGGCCGCGCTGGGCAACCACGAGTTCAACTACGGCATCCCGCTGCTCCGCGCGTTCGAGCGGCAGTGCCGCTTCCCACTGCTGGCCGCCAACGCGCTGGACGCCGCCACCGAGCGCCCCGCCTTCCCGCCCTACTGGATGACCCGGCTGCGCACCCCGCACGGCCGTGACGTGCGGGTGGCGGTGCTCGGCCTCACCAACCCCGGCATCGCCGTCTGGGACCGCGCCCACGTCGAGGGCCGGATGGTCTTCCCCGGCCTGGAGGAGCAGGCCGCCCACTGGGTGCCCCGGCTGCGCGCGATGGGCGCGGACGTCGTGATCGTGTCCGCGCACTCCGGCACGAGCGGCACGTCCTCCTACGGCGACCAGCTGCCGCACGTGGAGAACGCGGCGGCGCTGGTGGCCGAGCGGGTGCCGGGCATCGACGCGATCCTGGTGGGTCACGCGCACACGGAGATCGCCGAGCGCCGGGTCACCAACGCCGAGACGGGGCGGGAGGTCGTGCTGTCCGAGCCGCTGTTCTGGGGGAAGCGGCTGACGCTCTTCGACTTCGAGCTGGTCTGGGAGCGCGGCGGGTGGCGGGTGGAGCGGGTGGCGGCGAGCCTGCGCGACACCAGGACGGTGGAGGAGGACCCGGAGATCACCGGGCTGCTGGCCGAGCAGCACGCCCGTGTCGTGGCGTACGTGAACCAGGTGATCGGCACCGCCACCGCGTCCATGACGGCGGCCGAGGCGCCGTACCGGGACACCGCGATCACCGACTTCATCAACCACGTGCAGGCGGAGACGGTGCGGGCCGCACTGGCCGGCGGCGAGTACGCGGACCTGCCGGTGCTCTCGCAGGCGGCCTGCTTCTCGCGCACGGCCGCGATACCGGCGGGCGAGGTCACCATCAGGGACGTGGCCGGCATGTACGTCTACGAGAACACGCTGGAGGCGCGGCTGATCACCGGCGCCCAGCTACGGGACTACCTGGAGTACTCGGTGCGCTACTTCGTGCGCACCCCGGCCGGCGCTCCCGTGGACCCGGCCGGGCTCACCAACGCGGGTGGCATCCCGGACTACAACTACGACGTGGTCCGCGGGGTGACGTACGACATCGACATCGCCAGGGAGCCGGGGTCACGCGTCGTCGACCTGCGGTTCGGGGGCGAGCCGGTGGCGGACGACGCCGAGTTCGTGCTCGCGGTCAACAACTACCGGGCCAACGGCGGCGGCAACTTCCCGCATGTCGCGGCCGCCGATCAGCTCTGGTCGAACTCCGACGAGATCCGGAACACGATCATCGACTGGGTTCGCGAAAGCGGCGAGATCGATCCGTCCGCCTTCGCCTCCGTCGACTGGCGCCTCACCAGGGACGGCACCCCGGTGTTCTAGGCGCCGAACCCGTTGCGGGTGCGGCGGACCGGCGTCCGCCGCACGGGGAACACGGGTGACCGGGTCAGGACTCGGTCCGCTCGGCCCGGGCGGGCTGCCCGCTCCTGGTCCGCCGCCTGCGGCGCGGGGTGCGCGGCGCGGTGGCCTCCCCGGCCTCCGGCTCGGGGGTGGCCGCCGCTGGCGCCGCCGCCTCCACCGCCTCGGCCGCTCCACCGGCCTCGTTGATCGCCACGCCGCCACGGGTGCGACGGCGCTGCCTGTTGCGCGCGGGCTTGGCCGCGGGGGCCGCGGCACCGGCGGAACGGCGCTGGGCGGAGCGCCTGCTCTCCGGGCCGCCCAGGTCCTCGACCTCCTCGGCGTCGAGCCCGGCCCTGGTGCGCTCGGCACGCGGCAGCGTGCCCCTGGTGCCCTCGGGGATGGACAGCGCCTCGAAGAGGTGCGGGGAGGTCGAGTAGGTCTCGACCGGGTCGGGGAAGTCGAGACCGAGCGCCTTGTTGATCAGCTGCCAGCGCGGGATGTCGTCCCAGTCCACCAGGGTGACGGCGATGCCCTTGTTGCCCGCCCTGCCGGTGCGACCGACCCGGTGCAGGTAGGTCTTCTCGTCCTCCGGCGTCTGGTAGTTGATCACGTGGGTCACGCCGTCCACGTCGATGCCGCGGGCCGCGACGTCGGTGCAGACCAGCACGTCCACCTTGCCCTTGCGGAACGCGCGCAGCGCCTGCTCCCGGGCGCCCTGGCCCAGGTCGCCGTGGACGGCCGCGGAAGCGAAGCCGCGCCTGGTCAGCTGCTCCGCGACGTCCGCCGCGGTCCGCTTGGTGCGGCAGAAGACCATGGCGAGGCCCCGGCCCTCGGCCTGGAGCATCCTCGCCACCATCTCCACCTTGTCCAGCGAGTGGGCCCGGAAGACGTGCTGCGTGATGTTGGCCACAGTCGCGCCCTCGTCATCGGGCTCGGTGGCGCGGATGTGGGTGGGCTGGTTCATGTAGCGCCGGGCCAGGGCGATGACCTGCCCCGGCATGGTGGCGGAGAACAGCATGGTCTGGCGCTTGGCCGGCAGCAGCTCGATGATCTTCTCGACGTCCGGCAGGAAGCCCAGGTCGAGCATCTCGTCGGCCTCGTCGAGGACCAGGCTGCGCACCTGGTTCAGCCGCAGCTTGCGCTGGCCGGCCAGGTCGAGCAGCCGCCCGGGGGTGCCGACGACCACGTCGACGCCCCTCGCCAACGCCTCGACCTGGGGTTCGTAGGCGCGGCCGCCGTAGATGGACAGGACGCGCACGTTGCGCACCTTGCCCGCGGTGAGCAGGTCGTTGGTGACCTGCTGGCACAGCTCCCTGGTGGGCACGACGACGAGCGCCTGGGGCGCGTCGCCGAGCTGCTCGGGGGTGGCGCGCCCGGCCTCGACGTCGGCGGGCACGGTGACGCACTCGAGCAGCGGCAGTCCGAAGCCCAGCGTCTTGCCGGTGCCGGTCTTGGCCTGCCCGATGACGTCGGCTCCGGTGAGGGCGACGGGGAGGGTCATCTCCTGGATGGGGAACGGGGTGGTGATGCCGACGGCCTCAAGGGCCTCGGCCGTCTCGGCCAGGATCCCGAGATCTCGAAAAGTGGTGGTAGCGGACAGGGTCGTTGCCTCTTCTTGTGTGACGCGGCACACCGCGGCGAGGCGGGTCTTGCCACCGTGCCGATGGCGGGCCCTGTAGGGGCCGGCCAAGCCGGCGCGGGACCCGGGCGTCTCGCTCAAGCGCACGCACCGCGCGAGCGGGTCCCTCATGCCGCGGCGGGTGCGGGAGCACTCACCGCGCGGAGGGCTGGTCAGGTCGGAGCCGATCGGGCCACCGACCGGGCATCCGCGGGGATCCTGAGGCGTCGGCCTTGCACCGGCCCCAGGGACTCCAGCATGGGGATGGGACCCGCCGCTTGTAGGCGAGCCTCCATAGCACTGTACCCCGGAACCCCACACATGTGGCAGGGCGCGAACTCACCGGCGGGCACTATTGTGCCCCCCATGGAGACGCCTGATACGCCCGCTTCCCCTGCCCCGACCACCGCTGTCGCCGCCCAGGACTGGGCAGCGGCATCCGCCGACCCCCGTTACCGGGCCGCGGTGGTGGACCTGCTGGGAGCGCTGGCCTACGGCGAGCTCGCGGCGTTCGAGCGGCTGGCCGACGACGCGAAGCTGGCGCCGGGCCTGGCCGACAAGGCGGCGCTGGCGCGGATGGCGGCGGCCGAACTCCACCACTTCGAGCAGCTGACCGACCGGCTGCGGGAGATCGACGAGGAGCCGACGGCGGCGATGGAGCCGTTCGCCGCCGCGCTTGAGGAGTTCCACCGGATGACCGCCCCGTCCGACTGGCTCGAGGGCCTGGTCAAGGCGTACGTCGGCGACGCCATCGCGGCCGACTTCTACCGCGAGGTGGCCTCCCGCCTGGACTCCGACACCCGCTCCCTCGTGCTGCGGGTGCTCGACGACACGGGCCACGCGACGTTCGCCGTGGAGAAGGTGCGGTCCGCGATCGAGGACGACCCCCGGGTCGGCGGCCGGCTCGCGCTGTGGGCCCGCCGGCTGATGGGCGAGGCGCTCTCCCAGGCTCAGCGGGTGGTCGCGGACCGGGACGCGCTGTCCACGATGCTGGTGGGCGGCGTCGCGGACGGCTTCGACCTCGCCGAGATCGGCCGGATGTTCTCCCGGATCACCGAGGCCCACACCAGGCGGATGGCCGCGCTCGGTCTGTCCGCGTAGGCTCCCGGCATGGCGGTGACCGCGTTCGACCGGGCCCTGATCGAGGAGTCCGCGAAGAAGTCGGGTCTGGTGTGGGTGCGGGCCCCCGGCCTGCCCCGGGCCAGGCCCCTGTGGCACGTGTGGCACGACGGCGCGGTCTGCGTCGTCGGCGGCCCGGGCGAGCAGCCGCTCGACGGGATCGGCGGGGACGGCGTGGTGGTCAGCTGCCGCAGCAAGGACAAGGGCGGCCGCCTGATCGCCTGGCCGGCCGAGGTCACGGAGCTGACGCCCGGCACGGAGGAGTGGGAGTCCACCGCGGCGGCGCTCGCCGCGAAGCGGCTGAACGCACCCGACACGGACGGCCTCGCGGCCCGCTGGGCCGCGGAGTGCCGGCTCCTGCGGCTGACCCCGGCCTGAGGCCCCGCGGCGCTCCGCGCGGGTGGGCGACGGTCGCGCCGCCCGGCGTGCCCGGCGCTCCGCGCCGGGTGGGCGGACCTGACCGCGCTGCGCGCGGTGCGGGGCCCGGCAAGGGCTGTGGCCCGTGGCGGCTCCGCCGCCGGGTGCCGTGGCGCTTCGCGCCGGCTTTTACGCTCGGGGGCGGGCCGAACCGCGCTACGCGCGGTGAGCCCGGCAGGGCCGCGGGCTCGCGGCGGCTGCGCCGCCGGGCCGCGCGACGACCCGCCCGGAGGGCAGGTGGGTGGGCGCGGCACCCCACGGCTGCCAGCCCGACCTCGGCGGCTGCGCCCCCCGGTCGGGCCGGCGGGCCGGTGGCCGACGCCCAGTGCGCAGCGAGACCGTAGCGAACCGTTACTCCACGAGGTCGTCGCCGTAGTCGAGGACCTGGTCGTCCTCCGGCGCGTGCAGGTCGAAGTCCTCGTCCCAGTCGGACATCAGCAGCTCGCCCGCCTCCCCCGGCCGCTGGAGCCGCAGCGGGTACGGCGTGCCGATCAGCGCCACGTCCAGCGTGCCGCCGTCGCCGCCGTCCGCGACGACGCTGATCGTCTGCGCGCCGTCGACCTCGCCCCGCTCCCCCACCTCGCGTTCGCCGTCCAGCGTCAGCAGGTTCTCGAGGAGCACGCTCATGTCCGTGAAGGCGCTCAGCTGCTCGTAGGCCGGGTCGTCCTCCACCACCCGCACGTACATGCCCTCGAGGGTCTCCGCCGGGTCGGACTCCAGTTCCTCGGGGATGCCCTCGCTCTCCCAGAAGGCCGCGTCGGCCTTCATGTAGAGGTCCTGCTCGACCCGCAGCAGCTCGAAGGTCTCGCCGCCCTCCGCCGAGACCTCGCCGAAGCCGCCGTCCAGGCCGAGCCGTACGTCGAGCCGGAACGACTCGCCCTCGGTGATCACCGTGCCGGAGAGCCGTACCGTCCTGGCCTCGTTCGCCGCCGCCACGGCGCGCTCCTCGATCTCCGCCGGCGTGAGGCTCGCGAGCCCGTTGGTGCCCGCGTCCGGGTCCTCCTCCGCGCCACCACAGCCGACCGTCCCCAGCGCGAGTAAGCCGGCGCACCCCACGGCCGTCACAACCCTGCGCCAACCGGGGAAGGTTGAGGACACGGAAGATGTCACGTCGACTGCCTCTCGTCGAGGTCACGGGCCGGTGAGGCGCAGCGTACCGGCAAGCCGGCGCGCCCCCGCACGGGGTCGGGGGCGGGGGCGCTCCCGTGACGGCGCGTCGGCCGTACCATCGGGGCATGGCTACCGATACTCCCCTCCTCACCGAGGACGCCGTCCGTTCCGCGCTGAGCCGGGTGAACGATCCGGAGATCCACCGCCCGATCACCGACCTCGGCATGGTCAAGTCGATCGACATCGCGGCGGACGGCACCGTGGGCGTCGGGGTGTATCTGACGGTCCAGGGCTGCCCGATGCGGGACACCATCACCAGTGGGGTGCGCGACGCCGTGAGCGCGCTGCCCGGCGTGCGCGAGGTGCGCGTGGAGCTCGACGTGATGAGCGACGAGCAGCGCAAGGAGCTCGCGACGACGCTGCGCGGCGGCCAGGCGGAGCGCGAGGTGCCGTTCGCCAAGCCGGGCTCGCTCACCAGGGTCTACGCGGTCGCGTCGGGCAAGGGCGGGGTCGGCAAGTCCTCGGTCACGGTGAACCTGGCGGCGGCGCTGGCGGCCGACGGGCTCAAGGTCGGCGTGGTCGACGCGGACATCTACGGCCACTCGGTGCCCCGGATGCTGGGCACGGACGCCGTCCCCACCCAGGTGGAGAACATGATCATGCCGCCGTCGGCGCACGGCGTGAAGGTGATCTCGATCGGGATGTTCACGCCGGGCAACGCGCCGGTGGTGTGGCGTGGCCCGATGCTCCACCGGGCACTGCAGCAGTTCCTGGCCGACGTCTACTGGGGCGACCTCGACGTGCTGCTGCTCGACCTGCCGCCCGGCACCGGCGACATCGCCATCTCGGTGGCGCAGCTGGTGCCCAACGCGGAGATCCTGGTGGTCACCACCCCGCAGCAGGCGGCGGCCGAGGTGGCCGAGCGCGCCGGCTCGATCGCGGTGCAGACGCACCAGAAGATCGTCGGCGTGGTGGAGAACATGTCGGGGCTGCCGTGCCCGCACTGCGGCGAGATGGTGGACGTCTTCGGCACCGGCGGCGGCCAGCGGGTCGCCGAGGGGCTCACCAGGGCGACCGGCGCCGAGGTGCCGGTGCTCGGCACCATCCCGATCGACGTGCGGCTGCGGGAGGGCGGCGACGCGGGCAAGCCCGTCGTGCTGTCCGACCCGGACTCGCCGGCCGGCGCCTCGCTTCGCCAGGTGGCCGCCGCGCTCGGCGGGCGGCGGCGCGGCCTGGCGGGCCTCTCACTCGGGCTCACGCCGCGCGCCAAGTTCTGACCCGCGCCGGTCGGCGCGCGCCGGTCGCGGCCGGCGCGTGTGGTGTGCGGTCAGCTCCAGTCGGTGCAGTGGAGGTTCTCGTTCTCCCAGGAGCACAGCCTCACCAGGACGTTGCGCAGCGGGTCGAAGGTGGTCATGTTGCGTTCGAGGTCCTGGGACTGGCCGTTTGCCGCGATGAGAACGGGGTCCGGATAGAGGATGCGCTGCTCCCACTGCCCGTCCACGAACACTTCGTAGGAGACGTGGAGCTGCGAGTAGGACGGCACCTCCGGATAGTCCTCCAGGGTGAAGCCGAGGTACGCCTGGTTGGTTCCGGTCCACGTGATGACACCGCTGGCCCGTCCGTAGTCGGTCGAGATGTCCACGGTGCGCCACCCGTCGGCGTGGGCGGTGCCGACGCCCAGCAGCACGGCGGTCAGGGTGACGGCCGCGACGACGGCGGTGCGTAATGCTCGCAGCATGAGCTTCCTTTCTGGAGGATCGGCCGATCCTGTGGACTCGGCAAGGATGTCATGAGCACGCAGTAAGGGGCAGTGGGCACGTGTTCCCCCTGCGTGGACCGCGTGGCACCGGCACGTCACGCTCGCCCTGGCCTTCCTGGCCGCCCTCTTCACCCCACCAGCCACGTCCGCGGCCAGGCTGCCGCACTGGTCCAACTGGCGCGGACACCACCAGGCGACAGCCCGACGCGGCCACTACCGAACGACGCCTCAACGAACCAGCACACAGACCGCGAAAGCAGACCGGACTAGGCGTAGCTCTCGATGTCCTTGACGACGGCGAAGCCCAGGCCGTAGGCGCTCATGCCGCGGCCGTAGGCGCCGATGTGCACGTCGCGGTGGGCGGCGCCGGCGAGCACCCAGCCGTACTCGGACTCGCGGTAGTGGAAGTCGGTCGGCACCCCGTCCACCGGGAGTGACAGCATCGACCAGCCGCCGCCGTTCAGGTCGTCGGCGAGCTCCCAGGCGATGGCGGTCTGCTGCTCGAGCCAGTCCTGCCGCAGGACGCGCTCCATCTGTGCAGGCCAGGTGCAGGACAGCAGGCCCGATCCGGCCAGCCAGGCGGCCGAGGAGACCGAGGTGGCCTCCAGTACGCCCGTGCCGTCCGGGCTGCGCCGCACCGGGCGGCTGGCGACGGTCACCACGACGGCGAACCGCTGGTCGTCGTGGCCGAGCTCGGCGCGCAGCGAGGGCTCGTCGCCGTGGCCCGTCGACCCGTGTTCGACGGTGCCGTCCGCCGCCATGCCCACCTGCATCAGCCAGCGCGGGCCGCTGAACGCCTCGTCCAGCCCGTACCAGGGGAAGCCGGCCGACAGGAACCCCTCTACGGCGCGACGGGCCCCCGGCACCCCCTGCGGGGTCTCGTCCCCGGACTCACCAGGGCCGCCTGTCGCGTCCTGCGGCTCTGCCTGACTGGTGGTCTCCATGTAACGCGACGCCTCCTCGTTGCCCTCGTCCTGGGCACACCCCGGACATAGGGAGGATAGCCATCCGCATCGGAGGTGTCCGGGCATGCCGGGAGCCCGGGCGGAGCCTTACCCCGGGAAGGCGGTGGATTCCACTCAGGTGGCGTCGGCGTCGAAGGGGGCGGCGGGCTGGGCCTCGGCGGCCGGCCTGGCGCCCTTGTCGAGGTTGACCGCCCCGCCGCCGGCGGCGGCCGCCGCGGCGCCCGTGGCCGCCGCGGCGCCGGTGGCCGGCTTCGACAGGTCGGCCTTGCCGAGGACGGTCTTGTCGAGGCCGGCCTTGTCCGGGCTGGTGCGCGGGGTGGTGGACCGGCCGTTGATCGCGTCGCCGACCTCGGTCAGCTCCTTGCGCACGTCGAGGCTGCTGGTGAGCTCCTTGAGCCCGTACTCGTCCTTGTCGAGCAGGTGCTTCTTGGCGAACGTCCGCGGGTTCAGGTCCTCGAACTCGAAGTCCTTGAACTCGGGGCCGAGCTCCTCCCTGATGTCCCGCTTGGCGGAGTCCGAGAACTCGCGGATCTTGCGCAGGACGCGGGCCGCGTCCTGGATCATCTTCGGCAGCTTCTCTGGCCCGAAGACGAGGATGGCGAGGACGATGAGGGTGATGAACTCCAGAGACCCTATGTCGAAGAACATCCGTCAGCTCCCTCATACAAGCGGTTGATGCAAAACGGTACCTGGCCGCGGCGCCGGATGGGAGATACCGGACCCCACCGGGGGATGAACGGTCGGTGCGGGACCCGGCGGTCACTCACCGGCCGACTCCCCGAGGGTGACGACCAGCTCCAGGTCCTCCCCGCCGCGCTCCACCGTCAGCGTCAGCTCGTCGCCCGGGCGGTGGCTGCGGATCTTCACGATCAACTCGTCGCCGCTGCGCACCCGGTCGCCGTCCACGGCGGTGATCACGTCGCCGTCCTCGACGCCGGCCTGGTCGGCCGGGCCGCCGGGCACCACGGCCGGATCGCCGGTCGAGCTGCCGACCCGGGCGCCGTCGCCGAGGTAGCCGGTGTCGAGCGTCACACCGATCACGGGGTGGGTGGCGCGGCCGGTGTTGATCAGCTGCTCGGCGACGTCCTTGGCCTGGTTGATGGGGATGGCGAAGCCGAGCCCGACACTGCCGCCCTGGGCGCCGCCCTCCAGACCGCCGCTGTCGCCGGTGCGGATGGCGCTGTTGACGCCGATGACCCGGCCGTTGACGTCCACCAGGGGGCCGCCCGAGTTGCCCGGGTTGATCGGTGCGTCGGTCTGGAGCGCGTTGACGTAGCTGATGTCGGAGCCGTCGACCTCCTCGCCGCCGGCGGTGATGGGCCGCTCGGTGGCGCTGATGATGCCCGAGGTGACGGTGCCTTCCAGGTCGAAGGGGGCACCGATGGCCACCACCGGGTCACCGACCCGCACCGCGTCGGAGTCGCCCAGCTCGACGGGGGTGAGCCCGGAGACGCCGGTGACCCTGACCACGGCCAGGTCGTAGCCGCTGTCCTGCCCGACGACCTCGGCGCGGGCGGTGTCGCCGCTGCCGAACGTGACCTCTATCACGCCGTTGGCTCCGGCGGGGCGGACCACGTGGGCGTTGGTGAGGATGTGCCCCGTGTCGTCGAGCACGAAGCCGGTCCCGGTGCCGGCCGCGCCGCCGCCCGAGACGTGCAGGGTGACGACGGCGGGTAGCACGGCGTCCGCGATGCCGGCGATGCTGCCCTCGGCCGGCGGGTTCGACTCGGTTCGGGTCTGCGGGAGCCGCACGTCGCTGAAGGCGCCGTTGCGCTCCAGGTAGATGCCGACGGTGCCGCCGAGGATGCCGGCGAGCAGGGCGATCAGCGCGGCCGCGGCCACCAGGCGGACGGGCCGGCGGCCGGCGGGCTCCGGCTCGGGCCCGCCCGGCGCGCCGGGCGCCGGGGGCATGGCGTGGGAGACGGCCCAGGGGTCGTAGCGGCCGGCCGGCTGGGGGCCGGGCAGCGCGGTCGCGCCGGTGGTGGACGCGGCGGGCGGCGGCGGGAAGGCGCCGGGGGGCAGGCCCGTGCCGGCCGGCGGGGTGGTGGCGCCGGGCGGCGGCACGAAGGTGCCGGCGGGCGGCGTCGGGTTGGGGCGCTGGACGGGCGGCGCGGGGGCCCAGGGGCCCGGCTGGCCGTACGGCGGCGTGCCGTACGGGTCATGGCCGGGGCGGGAGTCGGCGTCGCCGTCCGGCCGCTGCCCGGCGGCCCCCCAGTGGGCCTGGGAGCCTCCCTGGCGGCCGGGCAGGCCATTCCCCTTGTCCATCGCAGCTGATCCCCATCGTCGTCGGCGCCGCCCCACTCGGGCGACGCCCCTGCTGTTCCGGGCCTACCGCGCCGTTCGGGCGCGGGGAGCCCGGCACTGCACTGAACACTGACTGAAGACTGAATTGAACCAGGTCAGTCGTCCGAAATCAGCGGGGGCTCACGACTCCCGGAACGCCGGACTCCGCCGCCACCGCGGAGCCGGCGGACGTGGGGGCCACGGGGCCGGGCGTCAGCTCGAGCGTCAGCAGGGGAAGCAGCTGGCCGTTGGTCACCATGGGGCCCACCGCGCCGCTCAGCCCGACCGACTGCGCGGTGAGCACGGAGACCGGGCGGATGTCCTTGTCGGAGCGGCCGGCCGTGGTACGCGCCACGGCGAGCGGGTTGAGGCTGCCGGGCGAGACGGTGCTGGGTGCCGAGGAGCCGCCGCCGGCCGAGGTGAACGCGCCGACCCCGCCCATCACGCCGCCGAGCGCGAACGCGGCGACGGAGACCGCGCCGGCCGCGGCGAAGGCGAGCCGGTGGCTCCGGTGCCCCCGGGCCGAGCCCGGCTGGTGTATGCGGAAGCCTCGCTCCGAGCCCAGCGTGGGCGGGCCGAGCAGCGACTCACCGTCCTTGCCGCCGGGCAGCAGGCCCAGGCCGAAGCCGCCAGATCCCGCGCTCTCGGGCGGGCCTGGCGGCTCCTGCGAGCCCTCCCTGCCGGCGGCGGCCGGCAGGCCCTGGAGCCTGGCGAGCAGCCCCGCCGACGGGACGGGCAGCGGGCTGCTGGCGAAGACGCTCTTCAGCTCACGCTGCGCGTCCGCCTCCGCCTTGCAGCTGGGACAGGTGGCGAGGTGGGCGAGCACCCGGTCGCGGCTGTCGTGCGACAGTTCGCCGTCGACCAGGGCCGCCAGGCTCTCCCCGAGGTGGTGGTCAGCCGGGCCGGTCTCCGCGGCACTGCTCACTCGGCGGCCCCGCCTTCCCGCACGAGCGACGGGCCGGGCACCGTGGCGAGGAGGGGCTGCTCGGCCGCCACGCCACGGCCGCGCGGCGAGCGGTGCTTGAGGGCCTTGCGCAGGTGGGAACGGCCACGGTGGATGCGGCTGCGGACCGTGCCGAGCTTGACGCCGAGCGTGGTGGCGATCTCCTCGTAGCTCAGGCCCTCGATGTCGCAGAGCACCACGGCGGCGCGGAAGTCGGGCGCGAGGGTGTCGAGCGCCTGCTGCACGTCCGCGTCGAAGTGGGTGTCGTTGAAGTGCTGTTGGGGGGTGGGCTCGCGGCTCGGCAGCCGGTCGGCGGCGTCCTCGGCGAGGGCGTCGAACCTGATGCGCTGCTTGCGACGGACGGAGTCCAGGAACAGGTTGGTGGTGATGCGGTGCAGCCAGCCCTCGAACGTGCCCGGGGTGTAGGTGGACAGCGAGCGGAAGACGCGGACGAAGACCTCCTGCGTCAGGTCCTCGGCGTCGTGCTGGTTGCCCGTGAGGCGGTAGGCGAGCCGGTAGACCCGGGCGCTGTGGGTGCTGACGATCTCTTCCCAGCTGGGCGGTGCCCAGCTCTGGCCGTCGCCTCCGGTGGTGAACGTCGCGACGGCACTCGTGGCGGTCTCGCCGTCGATGGCCACACTGGTGGCCTGTCCCCGGTCAGCGTCAGCGTTGTCTGTCACAGAATTCGGCCCGCCGGAGGACCGCAAAATGCGTCTCAGCACTCCGCGGCCAGCGGACGTGGCCGCACCTCCCCTGTCGGCTCTGGTGGTGTCCAGTCGGGTCCCTACCATAGCCACCTCGCCCGTTAGCTCCGGATAAGAAATATTCACCGCTTTCCCCGGCCCTCCCCCGCCGCGGTCGCCGCGGCCGGCGGAACGCCCGGGTGCACAAGGTCCAACGAGCACTCCGCGCGTCCTGTTCCCCCCGGAAGTCGATACCCTCAAAGCGCGTGACAGACGGGGACAGGAGAGGGCCATTACCGGCAACCGGCTGACGAGCTGGGCGTTCGCCGAGGCGTATGGCGCACCGGACGCCGAGACCGCCGAGGGTGCGGCGCTGTCCTGGGCCAGGGAGCGGTCGCGGGAGGCCGGCGTCCGCGCCGTCACGCCCGGCAACGGCGACGCGCTGCGGCTCCTCGCCGCCGCCGGCGGCGCCCGGGCCGTGGTGGAGATCGGCACCGGCACCGGCGTCTCCGGGATGTACCTCCTCCGCGGGATGCGCCCCGAGGGCGTGCTGACCACCGTCGACATAGAGCCGGAGCGGCAGCAGTTCGCGCGGCAGGCGTTCCGGATGGCCGGCCACGCGCCGAACCGGGCGCGGTTCATCCCGGGCCACGCCCTCGACGTGCTGCCCAGGCTCACGGACGGCGGCTACGACCTGGTGTTCTGCGACGGCGACCGCCTCGAGTACCTGGAGTACCTCGCAGAATCGTTGCGGCTGCTGCGGCCCGGCGGCCTGGTCTGCTTCGCCGGGGTGTTCGCCGGCGGCCGCACGGTGGACTCGGCGGCCCAGCCCACCGAGGTGCGCAGGCTGCGGGAGCTGCTGCGCACGGTGCGGGAGAGCAGGGAACTGATGCCGGCGCTGCTGCCGGTCGGCGACGGGCTGCTGTGCGCGGCCCGTGCCTGGACCCCCTAGGAACGCGAAACGGCGCCGCCCCGGAGGTCCGGGGCGGCGCCGAGTGCGAAGATCGGCCCAGCGGCTCGGGGGCCGCCCAGACGAGGTCTGGGGGGACTCAGCCGGTCACCTTCTTGAGCTCCTCATCGAGTGCCACCGCCTCGTCCGGGGTCAGCTCGACGACGAGTCGGCCACCGCCCTCAAGCGGAACGCGCATGATGATGCCCCGCCCCTCCTTGGTCACCTCAAGCGGACCATCGCCCGTCCGCGGCTTCATGGCCGCCATGCTCGTTCCCCTTCCTGAACCAAGCTCATCGCGACCGGCGACCCGGGGGGTCACCGGCCTCGAACACATTGCTTCCGGCCATTATCCCGCATGGACCGTCCCGATGACCAACATCGGGCGGTATCCCTTCGGCAACGCGGGATACCAAAACCACTCAATTCGGCGATTGACCGCGATAGCGCCGGGGCCTGGGACATCCTGTGAGACATGGCCGACACCGTGCTCTACGAAGCGACCGACGGTCTCGCCACCGTCACCCTGAATCGCCCGGAAGCGCTGAACGCCCTGAATCTCCCCACCAAGGAGGCCCTTCTCGCGGCGGTGCGCAGAGCGGCCGGCGACCCCGGCGTGCGGGCCGTCCTGCTGGCCGCCAACGGGCGCGCCTTCTGCGTCGGACAGGATCTCGGGGAACACGCCGACGCGCTCGCCGGCGAGCGGGAGGCGGGCGCCGCCATGCGGACGGTGGCCGAGCACTACGGCCCCATCGCGCGCACCCTCGCCGAGATGCCCAAGCCGGTGGTCGCCGCCGTCAACGGGCCGGCGGCCGGTGCCGGGCTCGGCTTCGCACTCGCCGCCGACTACCGCGTGGTGGCCGCCGGCGCCTCGTTCAACACGGCCTTCGCCGCCATCGGCCTCACCGCCGACTCCGGCCTCTCCTGGACCCTGCCGCGCGTCGTCGGGCCGGCCCGCGCCGCCGACCTGCTGCTCTTCCCGCGCCGGATGGACGCGGCCGAGGCCGAGCGGCTCGGCATCGCGCAGCGCGTGGTGCCGGACGCCGAACTGCCGGCCGCGGCCCGGGAGGTCGCGGGCCGCCTGGCCGCGGGCCCGACGGTGGCCTACGCCGCGCTCAAGCAGGCGCTCGCCTTCGCGGCTGAGCACTCGCTCGCCGCGACCCTCGACCTGGAGAGCCGGCTGCAGACCACGGCGGGCGCGTCCGCCGACCACCGGGCGGCCGTCGCCGCGTTCCTCGCCAAGGAACGCCCCACGTTCGACGGCAGGTAGCCCGCGCGCTCAGTCGCGCTCGGCGGCCGGGCCCTGGTCCTTGTGCAGCGCCAGGGCCTGCGCCCCGGCCAGCGCCGTCTCCAGCTCGGTGATCCGCGCGTCCCGCTCCGCCAGCTCGGCGGCCAGCCGGTCGAGCACGTCGTCCACCTCGGCCATCCGGTAGCCGCGTGGCGCGACCGGCAGCCGCACCCGCACCACGTCCGCCGGGCCGACCGGGCGGTCCCTGGGCAGCGGATCGTCGAGCCGGTCCGGCAACGCGTCCGCGAGCCCGCCGGTGGCCGGGCCGCCCGAGCCGTCCCCGCTGCCGAGCACCGCGAGCGTGACGGCGGCGATCACCACGACCATGGCGGCGACCAGAAACAAGAACATGCCTGCCTCCCCTTCCTGCCTTCGGTGCGATGGTCGCATGCCGCACCCACGGCATGGGCCGCACGGGTTGGAGGTAGGTTCGTGGGTTGTGCGGAGAGAAGAGCGAACGCGGCGCGTGCTGCGCCTTGGGACACGCGAGTTCGGGCCCCACGAGCCCGTGATCATGGCGATCGTCAACCGCACCCCCGACTCCTTCTACGACCGGGGCGCCACCTTCGGCGACGAGGCGGCGCTGGCCCGGGTGGAGCGGGCGGTCGCCGAGGGCGCCGCCGTCATCGACATCGGCGGGGTCAAGGCCGGCCCCGGCGCCGAGGTGGACGCGGACGAGGAGATCCGCCGCACGGTCGGCTTCGTCGCCGAGGTGCGGCGCCGGCACCCCGACGTGGTGATCAGCGTGGACACCTGGCGGCACGAGGTCGGCGAGGCCGTCTGCGAGGCCGGCGCCGACCTGCTCAACGACGCCTGGGGCGGCGTGGACCCACGCCTCGCCGAGGTCGCGGCCCGGCACGACGTCGGCCTGGTCTGCACCCACGCGGGCGGCGCCCGACCGCGCACCAGACCGCACCGGGTGGCCTACGAGGACGTGATGGCCGACGTCCTGCGGGTGACCGTCGGCCTCGCCGAGCGCGCGGTGGCGCTCGGCGTCCGGCGGGACGCGGTGCTGATCGATCCGGGCCACGACTTCGGCAAGTCCACCCGCCACTCGCTGGAGGCCACGCGCCGCCTCGACGAGATGACGGCGACGGGGTGGCCGGTGCTGGTGTCGCTCTCCAACAAGGACTTCGTCGGCGAGACGTTGGACCTGCCGGTGCGGGAGCGGTTGTTGGGCACGCTGGCGACGACGGCCGTCTCGGCGTGGCTGGGGGCGCGGGTGTACCGGGTGCACGAGGTGGCGGAGACGCGGCAGGTGCTGGACATGGTGGCGAGCATCGCCGGCCACCGCGCGCCGGCGGCCACGCGCCGGGGCCTCGCCTGACGCGGCGCGCGGCGGCCGCCAGCCGGCCGCGGCGCTACGCGCCAGCTTGGCCCCACCCGCCCGCCCGTTGGCGCGCTCCGCGCGGGCGTCGCGGCTCCGCCGCACGGACCTGACGCGGCGGGCGCCACACGCCGGGCGCTCCGCGCCGGGTTGTCCCCCACCCACCCGCCCTTGTCGCGCTCCGCGCTGGCGTGGCGCTCCGCGCCAGACCGGCGAAGCCGGCGAGCCGGAGCGCGCAAGCCCGCCGCCCGGCCAGTACCGGCCGCGCCGGGCGCGCCGCCGGGGTCCCGGCGCTCCGCGCCGGCCCGGCGGAGCCGGGTGGGCCCGGGCGGGCGGGCCCGGCGGCCGTGTGCGGCGCACCGGCCACCGGGTCGTGGGGGGGGGCGCGGGTCCTTCGGATCGGTAGGCCGGCAGGCCGGCCCGGCAGGCGGTTACGGTTTGGTCACCAGCGAGATCGCCTCGTCGACGTCGTCCGTCAGGTGGAAGAGCTCGCCGTCCTTGGCGGACGCCTTGCCCTGGGCGATCACCGTGTGCTGGAGCCAGTCGACCATGCCGCGCCAGTAGTCCGTGCCGAAGAGGACGATCGGGAAGCGCGTCACCTTGCGTGTCTGGACCAGGGTCAGCGCCTCGAAGAGCTCGTCGAGTGTGCCGAGGCCGCCCGGCAGGACCAGGAAGCCCTGCGCGTACTTCACGAACATCGTCTTGCGGACGAAGAAGTAGCGGAAGTTGACCCCGATGTCGACGAACTCGTTGAGCCCCTGCTCGAAGGGCAGTTCGATGCCGAGGCCCACCGAGACGCCGCCCGACTCGCTCGCGCCGCGGTTGGCGGCCTCCATCGCGCCGGGGCCGCCGCCGGTGATCACCGCGAAGCCGGCCTCCGCCAGGCCGCGGCCGATGCGGCGGCCGATCTCGTACTCGGGCGAGCCGACCGGCGTGCGGGCGGAGCCGAAGACGCTGACGGCGGGGCCGAGTTCGGCCAGCGCGCCGAAGCCCTCGACGAACTCCGACTGGATCCGCAGCACCCGCCACGGGTCCTGGTGCACCCAGTCGGACGGGCCCCTGGTGTCCAGCAGCCGCTGGTCGGCCGTGCCCGGCATCACCTGGTGGCGCCGCCGCACCACGGGGCCGAGGCGCTGCTCCCGGCTCGGGCCTTCCTCGTCCGTCACCTCAGTCACTCCGACTCCTTCCGCTCTCCGCCGCCGTCGGTCAGCCACGCGCGCAGCCGCTCCTCGCAGCGCAGGATCATCTCGACGGGCACCCGCTCGTCCCGCTTGTGGGCCAGATTGGGGTCTCCCGGGCCGTAGTTGACCGCGGGAACACCAAGGGCACTGAAACGGGAGACGTCCGTCCAGCCGAACTTCGGTCGCGGCTCGCCGCCCACCGCCACGATGAACGCCTTGGCCGCCGGGTGCGAGAGCCCCGGCAGCGCGCCGGGCGAGTGGTCCTCGACCACGAACTCGGCGACGCCGCAGTCCGCGAAGACCTCCTCGACGTGCGCGATCGCCGCCCGCTCGTCGCGGTCGGGGGCGTAGCGGTAGTTGACCGCGACGACGCACTCGTCGGGGATCACGTTGCCGGCCACGCCGCCCTCGACGCGGACGGCGTTCAGCCCCTCGTGGTACTCGAGGCCGTCGATGACGGGCCGGCGCGGCTCGTAGGCGGCGAGCCTGGCGAGCACCGGGGCGGCGGCGTGGATCGCGTTGGCGCCCATCCAGGAGCGCGCCGAGTGGGCGCGCTGGCCCCGCAGCCGCAGCAGCATCCGCAGGGTGCCCTGGCAGCCGCCCTCGACCTCGCCGAGGGAGGGTTCGAGCAGCACCGCGAAGTCGCCGGCCAGCCAGTCGGGTCGCTCGGCGGCCAGGTGGCGGAGGCCGTTCCGCTCGGCCTCGACCTCCTCGTTGTCGTAGAAGACGAAGGTGAGGTCGCGGTTGGGGCGCGGCACGGTGGCCGCGATCCGCAGCTGCACGGCCACCCCGGACTTCATGTCGCTGGTGCCGCAGCCCCACAGCACGCCGTCGTCGTCGAGCCGGGACGGCACGTTGTCGGCGATGGGCACGGTGTCGATGTGCCCGGCGAGCACGACCCGCTCCGGGTGGCCGAGGTCCGTGCGCGCCACCACGTTGTTGCCGTACCGGTCGACGCGCAGCCAGGGGAGCCGGCGCAGCGCGGCCTCCACCGCGTCGGCCAGCGGCCGCTCGGTCCCGCTGACGGACGGGATGTCGACGAGTCGCGCGGTCAGCGCGGCGGCGTCCAGGTCGAGGTCCAGGTCGAGGTCCTGAGGGGGCGGTTCCATGGGGTCACGGTACCCGGACCGGCTAGTCTCTTCGGGTGCCAGAAAGGACGAGCGTCAAGCGCGGTCGCCGCGTCGTCCGCGGCGTGTCCGCCGTGGTGGTCCTGGTGGGGCTCGGGGCGTATGTCTTCGTGTACCAGCAGTCGGACCAGAGCGGTCCGCCGCACTGCGTGGTGACGGGCGAGGGCGACGCGTCGTACACGATGGACCCGGAGCAGGCGGCCAACGCCGCGACCATCGCCGCCGTGGCCTCGGCGCGCGAGCTGCCGGAGCGGGCGGTGACGATAGCCCTGGCCACGGCGATGCAGGAGTCGGAGCTGCGCAACGTCGACTTCGGGGACCGGGACTCGCTCGGCCTCTTCCAGCAGCGTCCTTCGCAGGGCTGGGGCACCGAGGTCGAGGTGATGGACCCGGTGTACGCGGCGGGCGCGTTCTACGAGCGTCTCGTCGAGGTCCCGGAGTACGAGACGATGCCGCTCACCGAGGCGGCGCAGGAGGTGCAGCGCAGCGCCTTCCCCGACGAGTACGCCAAGCACGAGCCGAACGCGTCGCTGCTGGCCGCCGCGCTGACCGGGCGGGCCGCCGCGGCGCTCAACTGCACGGTGGACACGGCCGCCGAGGAGCGGGTGACCGGCAGCGTGGCGGCGGTGAACGCGCTGATGGTGCGCGAGTTCGGCGAGGGCGTCGAGACGGTCGGCGACGGGGCGCTGTTGACGGTGTCGGTGCCGGGTTCCGAGGAGACCGGCCGGGGCTGGGAGTTGGCGCACTGGTCGCTGGCCCATTCGGCGGAGCTCGGCATCGAGCGGATCACCTTCGGGAGCCTCGTGTGGGAGGCGGACCGGTCCCGCGAGGGCTGGCGGCAGGCGGGCGCGGAGGGCGGCAGGACCGCGGCGGATTCCGGAGCGGAACTGCGGCTCGGGCTCGCGGCGGAGTAACTACCGGAATACTGCCGGAGTTACGTCGGCCACGCCGTTGACGGCCCTTGTCGCAAAGGGCGGTTCGCGAATTCACCGGCGGGTGCGGCGCGCGCCTGGCGCCCGTTTTCCGTGCACCACCGCGGCCCCGATAATGCGACGCATTACCAATCCTTTACCGTCGGGAGCCGCAACTTCCACCCGCCCGGGACCGATAGGCACAGCGCCGTAACGGCATCATTCACACGGCTTTACCCAGGGTGAAGGAGCCTCATGTCGAACCCCCTCAGGACCCGCATGGCCAAGGCGGCGCTGCTGCTGGCGGCGAGCGCCGCGCCCGTCGTCGGCGCGGCCGGCCAGGCCAGTGCGGCCGGGCCGTTGCTCGACCCCAACGTGAACGGTCTGGACGCGACCCAGCTGCTCTCGCTCGACGAGCAGAGCGTGAACGACGCGACCGAGGCGGTGGACGGGGTGGCGACGCCGATGCTGGAGGAGCTGGCCGGTCCGGTGGTCGAGGCGGCGATGCCCGTCGTGATGCCGGTGGTCCGCGATCTGGGCGAGCGGACCGCCAGGGACGCGGGCCCGATGCTCCAGGAGGCCGTCACCACGGTGACCGGCGAGCCGCCGACCACCCAGCAGATCCTCGACGGGGTGCCCACCGTCGACGACAAGATGAACGACATCTCACTGCTCTGACGCTCCGCGGGGAAGGCCGCGTCGCGCCGTCGACAGTCCGCGGCACCATCGCGGCCGGTCGAGCCCGCGTGGGGCCCGGGCGCGGGCCCCCAGCCCCCACCCCGGCCGGCCGGTTGCGCGGGGGCCCGCCTGGGCCCGGTCAGCTCAGCCGGCGCACGGCCTCGGCGACCCGCTCGTCCGTCGCGGTGAAGGCCACCCGCACGAACCGCTCCCCCGCCGACCCGTAGAACTCCCCGGGCGCGACCAGGATGCCCTCCTTGCTCAGCTCCGCGACCGTGTCCCAGCAGGGCTCGTCGCGCGTGGCCCAGAGGTACAGCGAGGCCTCGCTGTGCTCGATGCGGAAGCCGCGGCCGGCGAGCGCCTCCCGCAGCGCGGCGCGCCTGGCCGCGTACCTGGCGCGCTGCTCGGCGACGTGCGCGTCGTCGCCGAGCGCGGCCGCCATCGCCGCCTGGACCGGCGCGGGCAGCATCATCCCGGCGTGCTTCCTGATGCCGAGCAGCTCGCCGAGCACGGCCCGGTCGCCGGCCAGGAAGGCCGCGCGGTAGCCGGCCAGGTTGGAGCGCTTGGAGAGCGAGTGGACGGCCACGATGCCGGTGCTGTCGCCGCCGCACACGTCCGGGTGGAGCACGGAGACCGGGTCGCTCTCCCAGCCGAGCTCCAGGTAGCACTCGTCGCTGAACAGCAGCACCCCGTGCTCGCGCGCCCAGGCCACCACGGCCCGCAGCCGCTCGGCCGACAGCACCCGACCCGTCGGGTTGCCCGGCGAGTTGAGCCAGAGCAGCCGCAGCCCGGTCGGGTCGAGCTCGGTCGGGTCGCCCCGGTAGGGCACGGGCTCGGCGCGGGCGAGGCGGGCACCGACCTCGTAGGTCGGGTAGGCCGGCTCCGGGTAGGCGACCCGGTCGCCGGGGCCGAGCCCGAGCTGCGCGGGGAGCGCGGCCACCAGCTCCTTGGAGCCGATCACCGGCAGCACGTTGTGGTGGTCGAGGCCGACCGTCCCGGTGCGCCGCGCCAGCCAGCCCAGGATCGCCTCGCGCAGCGCGGCGGTGCCCCAGACCGTCGGGTAGCCGGGGCTGTCGGCCGCGCCGGCCAGCGCGTGCCTGATCAGCTCGGGCACCGGGTCGACCGGGGTGCCCACGGACAGGTCGACGATCCCGCCGCCGTGTGCGGCCGCCGTGGCCTTGTACGGTTCGAGCCGGTCCCAGGGGAAGACCGGGAGACGGGCGGAGACGCGGGACGACGACACGGGGTGGCTCACTCTCTGAAAGCTCGGTCCCGCACGGCTGACGCCGCGCGGGACCGGTGACTCACAACATCGGTTCGAAGGGTCACTCGTCGTGCTGCTGCGGGGGCAGCGCGGCGACCAGCGGGTGGTCGCGCTCGATCAGGCCGAGCTTGCTGGCCCCACCGGGGGAGCCCAGCTCGTCGAAGAACTCGACGTTGGCCTTGTAGTAGTCCTTCCACTCCTCGGGGACGTCGTCCTCGTAGAAGATGGCCTCAACCGGGCAGACCGGCTCGCAAGCACCGCAGTCGACGCACTCGTCAGGGTGGATGTAGAGGGCGCGCTCCCCCTCGTAGATGCAGTCGACAGGGCATTCCTCGATACATGCCTTGTCCTTCAGGTCGACACAAGGCTCCGCGATGACGTAGGTCACGCTGTCTGTCCTCCTCGGTAGGGGGCGGCGGTCCGCCTGATGGCGCGCGGGAGCGCGGCGTCGTCGGTGCTCAGCCCTAGTATCTCCGGTCAGAACAGCAGCGTGACCTTCAGGGGGCTGGCTTGACGGCGGAGTTCACCAGGAGCGGACACCTCGTTGTCCGGATTACCCCCGCTGACGTGGGAAAACGCGTGTCGGTGCGGACGTTGACCGGCGCGCGGGAGCAGTCCGCGCGGTTCACGGACACCGTGGGCGTACTCACCTCGTGGGCCGGCGGTGTACTGAGCGTGACACGGCGGGACGGCCGGACGGTGCGGCTGGCCGAGGCCGATCTGGTGGCCGGGAAGGTGGTGCCGCCGACCCCGGCACGACGGCGCGGGACGCCGGCGGCGAGCGCCAGGGAGCTCGTGTGGGTGGCCGCGCGCGGCTGGGGCGGGCCCGACGCCGAGGAGGTCGGAGGCTGGCTGGCGCGGGCCTGCGGCGGCTGGACGCGGCGGGCCAACTCGGCCGTGCCGCTGGGCGGTTCCCGGCCCGATCTGGACCGGCTCGGCGCCTGGTACGCGGCCCGGGGGCTGCCGCTCTCGTTGCAGCTCACCACGGGTGCCGACGGCACGGGCGAGCTGTTGGCGGCGGAGTTGGAAGGGCTCGGTTGGCCGGCCGCGGGACACTCGACGGTGCGGGTGGCGGCGCTCGCCCCGCTGGCCGACGCCGCCCCCGACGCCAGGGTGACGGTGGGCCGGGAGCTCACGGACGACTGGCTGGCCGGCTTCCCGCGCGCGGCCGAGGCCCCGGAGGCCGCCCGCCTGGTGTTGACCGGCGGCCCGCGACCGCTCTTCGCGGTGACCAGGGCCGCCGACGGGCGGGTCGCCGGAGTGGGACGCTGCGTGGTCGACGGGCGCTGGGCGGGCTTCGCCGCGGTCCGCGTCGACCCGGCCCACCGACGGACCGGGCTGGCCACCGCGTTGATGCGCGAGCTGGCCCGCGCGGCGCTCGCGGAGGGCGCGAGCGCCGCCTATCTCCAGGTGGAGGTCGACAACGCGCCGGCGCGCACGCTCTACGACGCGCTGGGCTTCGCCGACCACCACCACTACCACTACCGGACGGCGCCGGACCGGGCGTAGGGCCGGGTCAGGGGCCGACCGCGCCCTCCACGACCGCCTCGCGCCGGCCGGGCCCCTCGTCCACGGTGGCCGTCTCGCGCAGCGCCGGGATCAGCGCGGCGGCGGCGTGCTCGGGGGTCATCGGCACCGGCCCCGCGCCCGCGTCGATCATCACGCCGTCGAACGTGCTGCCGTAGGTGGTGGCCAGCACCTCCATGTCGATCACCGGCTGCAGCGCGCCGGACTCGCCGGCCTGCATGGAGAGGAAGTCGTCGATGGTCGTGGGGCTCATCGGGATCTCCCGGCCGCCCGCCATCAGCCAGACCCAGCCCGACATCGCGGGCTCGCCGAACTCGGTGAGCGCCTGCTGGATCTGCTCCTCGCCGACCGTGGGCTCCTGGGTGCTGACCGGCAGCTCGACGACCGGGTTGCGGCCGGTGGCGGCCCGCTCGCGGAAGGCGGCCTCGACGGCGTCGGCGGCGGCCTGCGCGTCGATGGCGTTGCCCGGCTCGCCGGCCCGGCCGATGGCCTCGCCGTTCTCGAAGACCACGGTGCCCTCGACGGGGCCCGCGCCGCCGGACTCGGTCGCGATGCCGTCGAGCGCGACGGTCAGCTTCTCCCGGTCGACGGCGAACACGGCGTTCTCCGCCCGCTCGGCGCCGATCAGGGATCCGAAGACGGCCACCGGGCTGTAGTCCTGGCCCGAGACGGCCCGCACGGTGCCCTCGGTGTCCACCGCGAGGCCGGCGACGCTCGGCTTGAGCTCGATCTCCCGGTCGCCGACGAGCAGCGTGAGCGGGGTCTCGTTGGCCGCCTCCAGCTGGCTGTCGAGCCTGGCCTGCGCCTCCTGCGAGCTGAGGCCGCCGATGTCGACGCCGAGCACCGTGGTGCCGCGCGGCACGTCCTTCGGGCTCATGAAGAGGCCGACGCCGTAGGCGACCACGGCGATGCCGACCACTCCGACGACCAGCAGCCGCATCTTGGAGCGGCCCTTGCGCTTGGCCGGCGCGGCGGGCTTGGGCGCGGGCGGCTCCGGCTCGTCGGCCGGCTCAGGGGCGGGGGCCGGCGGCCGGGGCGAACCGGCGGACGGCACCTGCGGGATGGGCCCGGTGTCGGTGATTCTGGGCATCGGCCCGGTGGCCGCGAGCACGTCGGAGGGCGGCGGGGGCGGGAAGGGACCGCCGAGGTCCATGGTGGAGCCGTCCGGCTCCTGGTCCCCGAGGGCCGGGGGCAGCGGGCCGCCGACCGGCTCGCGCACCGGTTCCCTGGCGGGCAGCGGCATGGTGCCCGCCATCGGTCCCGCCGTCGGCCCGGCAGGACCGGTGCCCACCGGGCGGGGCGGCAGCTGCGGGATGCCGGCGGGCGGGGTGTCGGTGCGCTGCGGGACGCCGGCCCAGCCTCCGCCGGCAGGCGCGCCGAGGCCCGGCATGCCGTCGGGCGGCGTCTCGGTGACGACCGGGTGCCCTCCGGAGGGCGTGTGGTCCGCGGAACCGGCCCTGTTGGGCGGCGCCTTCCGGGGCTCGAACCAGGAACTGGTCTTCTTGGCCGAGGACTTGCCGCCGCCGACGGCGCCCGGGGCGGCCGGCGGCTCACTGGCGGCCGGCGCTGCGGACGGGGTGGCGGTGGCGGCGCGCATGGCCGCCTCGTTGACGGGTTCCCGCACCACGATGGGCGGAATGGGCCGGGATCCTGGGATGTTGATCCTGGCGCGGGTCGTCAGCGTGGTCTCGGTCTTCTTCTCCTCCGCCTGCGGGGCTCCCGGGCGGGCGTCGCCATCCCCCCCCAGGGGACTGGGGGATGGGCTGTCAGTTTCTCGACTCAAGGCAGGATCTCCCGGTTGGCCATCGCCGACCGTCCCGGGCGGGCCGGGCGCGGACGACTGGCCCCACGATACTGGGGACGGAGCCACGGAACGGCCCCACCACAGGATTGGCACATGCGTACACGTGATGGCGGGCCGCGCGGTTCACCGCGGCCTCCCCCACGCGAGGCCCAACAAGGTTACCTTCGCGGCGACTTGTCCTCGTTCCGGCCGGTTCTGCCGGGCCACGGGCGGGCCATGGCCTCGGCCGAGAAGAGCGGCAGCGGACGGTCCGTGGGCACGAGGGCCGCGGAGGCCACGGCGAGGGTCATGCCGCCGAGCAGGAAGAGGTAGCTGCCGGCGCCGGCCGCGAAGACGTAGTCGCCCTGCGGGCGGCTCACGGTCAGCAGCAGCACCGCGATCGCCCAGCCGGCGGCGGGCGAGCCGGCGCCGGCCCTGGTGCGGGTGAGCAGGGCGCCGCCCCAGAAGAGGCCGGCCGCGCCGCCGAGGGCGAGCAGCAGGCCGAGCGGCACCAGGCCGCCCTGGAGCAGCGAGCCGGCCACTCCGGCCAACGCGCCGAGCAGGCCGAGCCCGAGGTACGCCAGGATCCTCACGACGCCTCCCCGTCACGGCCGGTGAGCCCGGTGAGCCCGGCGAGGACGTCGGTGGCACCGGGCGGCAGTGGTGTGCCAGCGGCGAGCCGGTAGTACTCGGTCGCCCACAGCGGCTGCGCCAGGCCGTTGGAGAGGGCGAAGACGTCGCCCTCGACCTCGATCTGGGTGGCGTGCGCGGCCATCGCGGCCCGCTTGGCGGCCAGGGTCGCGGGCGTCGGCGGGACGGCGAGCGCCACCTGGTCGTCGGCGACCACGCCGGGGATGTCGGAGACCTCGGCGACGCCGGCGAAGCGGCCCGGTCCCGTGGCGCGCAGTTCGGCGAGCCGGGCCTCGGCCTCGCCGCGCGGCACGCAGTTCCACAGCACCCGCTCGACCCGGTGAGCGGCGACCTCGGCGCCGCGCATGGCGACGCGGTGGGCCTGGATGTGGTCGGGGTGGCCGTAGCCGCCGTTCGGGTCGTAGGTGATGAGGACCCGGGGGCGCACCTCGTCGATGACGGCGGCGAGGTCGGCGGCGGCCTCGGCGAGGTCGGCCCCCCAGAAGGCGTCGGGGTGGTCGTTCTGCGGGAGGCCGAGCATTCCCGAGTCGCGCCAGCGGCCGGTGCCGCCGAGGAGGCGGTGGTCGTGGACGCCGAGGGCGCGCATGGCGGCGGCGAGCTCGGTCGCCCGGTGCGGGCCGAGCCTGTCGTCCCGGTCGGCGGCGAGGTGAGTGAGGGCGGGCGGGATGACCTCGCCCTCCTCGCCGAGCGTGCAGGTGACGAGCGTGACCCGGACGCCGGCTGCGGCGCAGGCGGCCATGGTCACGCCGTTGTTGATCGACTCGTCGTCGGGGTGCGCGTGGACCAGAAGCACACCCGCCTGGCCGGAACTCATGCGGGCGAGCTTACGTCGCCGGCCGGTGGCGACCGGAACCCCCCGGGGGGTCCGCCGGCGGCCGGCGCGTGCCTCAGAAACTGAGGGAACTGATCATGTTCGCGATGCCGTTGGTGAAGTCGTTGATGGTCGGAGCCATGTTGGAACTCGAGAGGTAGAAGCCGAACAGCACGCACACTATGGCGTGCATGACGTTGAGGCCGGCCCTCCTGACCAGCAGTACGACAATGACCGCGAGCAGCAACACCGCGGATACGGAGAGCGCCACTCAAGATCACCTCCATGTAGTCGTGCCCGGTTCAGGGCAGGCCGACGGACGCTTCCGTTCTTGCTTGGAAGTGTCTTACCCACCACGCGCGATGGATCATAACGATCATCTCCCTGAGCATGTCTCGGTGCACGGGTGCAGCGGAGGGGCGCACGCCCCCGGCGTGGAGATGATCGTCTCCTGGTCAGGGCGTGAAGGGCGGGGCGGCCGAGGTGGGAGGTGCCAGCGTCGTGCCCTCCTCGGGGAAGTGGCAGGCGGTGAGGTGGCCGGGGGCCCGCGCGGAGAGCGCGACCAACGGCGGTTCCTCGGTGGCGCACTTCTCCCTGGCTTTCCAGCACCGGGTGCGGAAGCGGCAGCCGGAGGGCGGGTTGGTCGGCGACGGCACGTCGCCCTCGAGACGGATGCGCTCCCGCGCCGGTGGCCGCGCGCCCTCGCTCCCGTCGGCCGGGTCCTCGAGGTCGATCTCGGGCACGGCGGAGAGCAGGGCGTGGGTGTAGGGGTGCCTGGGGCGCTCGTAGATCGCCTCGCGGTCGCCGATCTCGACGATCTTGCCGAGGTACATCACGGCGATCCGCTGCGAGAAGTGCCGCACCACGGCGAGGTCGTGGGCGATGAAGAGGAAGGCGATGCCGAGGTCGCGCTGTACCCGGCGCAGCAGGTTGACCACCTGGGCCTGGATGGAGACGTCGAGGGCCGAGACGGGCTCGTCGGCGATGATCAGCTTGGGTTCGAGGGCCAACGCCCGTGCCACACCGATGCGTTGCCGCTGGCCGCCGGAGAACTCGTGCGGGAAGCGGTTGTAGTGCTCGGGGTTGAGGCCCACGGTGCTCAGCAGTTCGCGCACCCGCCGCTCGCGGCCGCCGGGCGGGTCGATGCCGTTGATCTCCATCGGGCCGCCGATGATGGTGCCCACGGTCTGCCGGGGGTTGAGCGACGAGTAGGGGTCCTGGAAGATCATCTGGATCTCGGAGCGGACGGGCGCCATGGCCCGCCGTCCCGCGGTGGTGATGTCCCGGCCGCGGTAGACGATGGTGCCCGCGGTGGGGTCGACAAGACGGGCGAGCAGCCGACCCGTGGTGGACTTGCCGCAGCCGGACTCGCCGACCAGGCCGAAGCTCTCCCCGGCGTGCACGGTGAGGTCGAGCCCGTCCACGGCCCTGACGGCGCCCACGGTCCGCCGGATCGGGAAGCCGCCCCGGACCGGGAAGTACTTGGTCAGACCGCGCACGGTCATCAGTTCTGTGGTGCTGTCGTCGCTCATGGGTGAGTGGGTCCTTCAGCGCAGTCGGGGGCGGATCCGCGTCGTGAACAGGGCGCGGCGCTGCTCGCCCGTGAGGTGGCAGGCGGCGCCCCGCCCCTCGGGCAGCGCGGGCCGCTCGCTGCCGCAGCGGTGGGGGACGGAGGCGGACCCGGCCACCTCGTCGGGGAAGGCGCAGCGCGGCTCGAAGGGGCAGCCGGGAGGCGGGGTGAGCAGGCTGGGCGGGGTACCGGTGATGGGCACCAGTTCCTGGTCCACGTCGCCGTGCAGCCGGGGCATGGAGCTCAGCAGACCCCAGGTGTAGGGGTGTTGCGGGCGGTTCAGCACCTCGCGCACCGGGCCGCGTTCGACGGCGCGGCCGGCGTACATCACCAGGACGTCGTCGGAGACCCGGGAGACCACGCCGAGGTCGTGGGTGATCATGATGATCGCGGAGCCGAACTCCCGCTGGAGTTCCATCAGCAGGTCGAGGATCTGGGCCTGCACGGTGACGTCGAGCGCGGTGGTGGGCTCGTCCGCGATGAGCAGGTCCGGGTCGCAGACCAACGCCATGGCGATCATGGCGCGTTGCCGCATGCCGCCGGAGAACTGGTGCGGGTAGTCGTCGACTCGGCGCCGCGGGTTGGGGATGCCGACCTTGGCGAGCATCTCGACGGCGCGCTCGCGGGCCTCGCGCTTGCTGGCGCCGCGGTGCTTGCGGAACGGCTCGCCGATCTGCCGGCCCACGGTGTAGTAGGGCGAGAGCGCGGTGAGCGGGTCCTGGAAGATCATGGCGACCTTGTTGCCACGGAGCCGCTCAAGTCGTCGTTCGCCGACCTGGGTGAGGTCCTCGCCGTCCAGCAGGATCTCGCCGGAGATCGTCGTGTTGTTCGGGTTGTGCAGGCCGAGGACGGCCTGGCTGGCGACCGACTTACCGGATCCCGACTCGCCGACGATGCCGAGGGTGCGGCCGCGTTCGAGGTCGAAGGAGAGCCCGTCGACGGCCTTGACCGCGCCGTCCTCGGTGGCGAAGTGCACGCGCAGGTCGCGCACGGAGAGGAAGGGGCCGCCCGCCTCCTGCCTGGTGGTGGTCACGTCGGTCAGCTCCTAGGCGAGCCGCACGCGCGGGTCGATGAGCGCGTAGCAGGCGTCGACGACGATGTTGAACAGGACGATCATCAGGGCGGCGAAGAGCATCACGCCCATCAGCATGGGGAGGTTGGACTGGGTCACGGAGTCGACCGCGAGCCGGCCGAGGCCGGGCAGCGCGAAGGTGTACTCGGTGATCATGGCGCCGCCGAAGAGGGAGCCGAGGTCGATGCCGAAGATGGTGACGACCGGGATGAGCGAGCCGCGCCAGGCGTAGCGGAAGAACACGGTGCGCGGCCCCATGCCCTTGGCCCGCGCGGTGCGGACGTGGTCCTCCTGGAGCTGTTCGATCAGCGTGGCCCTGGCCATGCGGGTGTAGTTGGCGGTGAAGATGGTCGCCAGCACCAGCCAGGGCAGCAGGAGCCCCTGGAACCAGGCGAGCGGGTCCTCGGTGAACGGCTCGTACCGTGGCTGGGGCAGGAGTTCGGTGTTGTAGACGACGGCGGCGAGGGCCAGCGGGCCGAGGAAGTAGATCTGCATCGAGCTGAGGACCAGCGAGGTCGAGCTCATCGTCTTGTCGAGCAGCCCGCCCTGCCGCCAGGCGGCCAGCATGCCGAGCGCGAGGCCCAGGGTGAGGAAGACCACCGCGCCGCCGATGGTGAGCGAGACGGTGGTGGGCAGCCGGTCGAGGATGGTGTCGAGGACCGGGGTGTTGTTGCGGAAGGAGAAGCCGAGGCAGGGCGCCGGGCAGTGCCCGGCGGGGAAGTCGCGGCCCGCGAAGATGCCGACCATGTACTCCCAGTACTGCACGGGGACCGGCTGGTCGATGCCCAGGTTGCGTTCCACGACGGCGAGTTGTTCCGGGGTGCAGACGCCCTTGCCGCACGCCAGCAGCGCCGGGTTGCGGGGTATCGCGTAGAAGAGGAAGAACGTGACGGCGCTGATGATCAGGAGGATGGCGACGGCGCCGAGCGTTCGCCGGATGAGGAAGCGGAGCATCGTCGGTAGCAGCCTTCGCTAGCGGCCTCGGGAGGCGTGTGGCGGGTGCCGGGCCGGGGCGCGCGGCCCCGGCC
>NZ_JBHXFJ010000052.1:0-55635 GCF_042722465.1 Streptomyces sp. NPDC127098 | reverse complement strand
GGGCGCGCCCGCGGGGTGGTCCCTGGGTGGGGTGTTGGTCGCGCCCCGGGCCCCCCCTCCCGGGGGCCGGGCCCCGGCGGCCGGGTGGCACGCCGGGGGGAGTGCCGGTCAGCCGTCGAGCAGCCGGGTGCCCTCGTCGGCGAGCAGCACCGGGCCGCCGGTGCGGGCCGACTCGTTGGCCGCCACGCCGGTCAGCACCGAGCGGATGCCGTCCCGGTAGCCGGCCTGGCGGGCCAGCGGGTCGTTCCCCGCGCCGCGGAAGACGTCGTCGAGGAGCAGCCGGTCGCCGCCGCCGTGGCCGCCGGCGCCCTGGACGATCGGGATCTCCTCGGGCTCCTTCCAGTGCTCGTGCAGGGTGAGCCGCTCGTAGGTGCCCTCGTCCTGGGTCTTGCCGTGCGCGGACGGGTCGACGGCCGCCTGCGGCGGGGTCCAGGCGCGCTCGCACACGTCGAGCACGATCCGCCCCCTGGTGCCGGTGAAGACCACCCGGTAGCCCTCGGACGGGGCGTGCGTGGTGAGCGAGTAGCTGAGCAGCGCCCGGTTCCCGTAGCGGACCAGGACCGACATGTTGTCCGGGATGGTGACGGGGTCGGTGAAGACGTCCTGGTCCCTGATGTAGCCGTCCTCGTGCTCGGCGTCCAGGTAGAGGCGCCTGAGGTGCGGATCGGTCGAGATGTCGATGATGAACGGGTCGGTGCCGAGCCCCGGGGCGCCCTGGCCTCGCTCGGGCCGGGGCCCGTAGAGCTCGGCGCCGGCGCCCGAGCCGCCGTAGAAGCGCAGGTCGGTCTGGGCGAAGACCAGTTCGGGGTGGGAGCCGAGCCACCAGTTCACGAGGTCGAAGTGGTGGGTCGACTTGTGGACCAGCAGGCCGCCCGAGTTCTCGGCCTGCCGGTGCCAGCGGCGGAAGTAGTCGGCGCCGTGGATGGTGTCCAGGGCCCAGTCGAAGTGGACGGCGGTGACGTCCCCGATCCGACCGTCGGCCAGCAGCTCGCGCACGGCCGAGTTGCGGGGTGCGTAGCGGTAGTTGAACGTGACCACCAACCGCCCCCGACCGCGCTCCGCGGCGGCCGCGATCTTGGCGCAGCTCTCCGCGTCGACGGTCAGGGGCTTCTCCACGATGACGTCCCGCCCGGCGTCCAGGGCCGCGCACACGTAGTGGGCGTGGGTGGAGTCCATCGTGGTGACGATGACAGCGTCGGCCAGTTCGAGCATGGCCGGGAAGCCGTCGGGCGAGAAGGTCGGCACCGGGTCCCGACCCGTCGCCGCGATGCGTTCGTTGTAGTAGTCCATCCGCGTCCGGTTGCGGTCGCAGAGCGCGGTGATCTCTCCGGTGTCGCTCCAGTCGCCCAGCAGGGCGTCGACGTACATCCGGGACCGGTGGCCAAGACCGACGATTGCGTAGCGGCGTGTCATCCGGGGTTCTCCTGTGGAGTGGTGGTGGTGCGGTGGTTCGTGGTGCCGCGTCAGCCGAGGGAGGAGTTGGCCTCGTCGATGAAGGCCTCGGCGGCCTCCTGCGGGCTCAGCCGGCCGAAGTTGACCTCCTCGCCGTAGCGCTGCAGCATGTCCGGGATCTCGCCCGCGCCGACGGGGTTGACCGACGGCGGGTCGGCCAGCTCGTCGGACAGCTCGTCGATGAAGGCGAGCGACTGCTGGTCGGTCTCCGGCAGGTCGGCCGCTATCTGCTCGCGCACCGCGCTGTTGATCGGCAGGCCACGGTCGGAGCCGAGAATGGCGGCCGCCTCCGGGTCGTTGATCAGGAAGTCCACCAGCTCGGCGGCGGCCTCCTTCTGGTCGCTGGACTCGGCGATGTTCCAGTACATGCTGGGCTGCAGGAACTGGCCACCGCTGACGGCGCCGGAGTCCTGGGGCCAGCGCAGGATCTCGATCTCCGCGCCCGAGCCGGTGGTGACGGCCTGGAGCTGGTTGCTCCACCACATGCCGAAGGCGCCCTGGCCGGTGGCGATCAGCGACTGGTCGACGCTGGTGTTGCCGATCTCGGCGCTGAGCGAGGCGTCGGGGGTGGCCCCGGACTCGACCAGCTGGTTGTTGTACTCGAACCAGTCGGCGACGGTCTCGGCCGACATGCCGATCTGGTCGTCCTCGTAGAACGACTCGCCGCGCTGGGCCGCGTAGATGTTGAGGTAGGCGTCGTTCCAGCTGAGCTGGGTGCCGTAGGTGCCGTCGCCCACGGCCTCGGTCACCTGGGCGCTGAACTCGCGGTAGTCGTCCCAGGTCCAGGTGGTGTCGTCGGGCAGTTCGAGCCCGGCCTCCTCGATCAGGGTCGTGTTGGCCATGATCACGAAGGCGTTGGCACCGGTGGGGATGGCGTAGAGGGTGTCCTCCACCTCCCCGGTGGCGAGGATCTCCGGGTCCAGGCTCTCGGTCTCCACGAGGGAGGAGAGGTCGGCGAGCGCGCCACGGGTGGCGAACTCGCCCATCCGGCGGATCTCGGTGGCGAAGACGTCGGGCGCGTCACCCGAGGCGAGCTGGGTGGTCAGCCGGTCGTAGTACGAGTCCCAGTCGGCGTACTCCTGCTCGACGGTGATGTCCGGGTGGGTCTCCTCGAAGAGGGCGACGGCCTCGGCGGTGAGCCCCTGCCGTACGTCGTTCCCCCACCAGCTGAGGCGCAGGGTCACGGGGCCGCCGTCGCCGCCGCCGCTGTCACCGCCGCCACAGGCCGCGGTGGTGAGGACCAGGGCGCCGGTCGTCAGCAGCGCCGGGGCGAGCTTCCTCGCGCTGGTCCAGTGGTGCCTTCTGTTGCTCGTCACGGAGACCTCCTTGTCTGTTACGTGTCGTGAGTGCGTGTGGGGGTGAGCGGCGGGTGTCACCGCATGCCGGTGGTGGCGATGCCACGCACCAGGTACCGCTGGCCGGCCAGGAAGAAGCCGAAGATCGGCCCGAGGGAGAGCACCGAGATGGCGAACATCGGCCCCCAGGAGGAATCCCCGCTGGAGTCCAGGAAGTTGCGCAGCGCCACCGGGACGGTCAGCTTGTCGGGGCTGGTGAGGAAGATCAGCTGGGACAGGAAGTCGTTCCAGGTCCAGATGAAGGTGAAGATCGCCGTGGTGGCCAGGGCCGGGGTGCACAGCGGCATGATGATCCGCGAGAAGATCCGCCAGTGGCCGGCGCCGTCGATCACGGCCGCCTCGTCAAGCTCCCTCGGCAGGGTGCGGATGAACTGCACCATGAGGAAGATGAAGAACGCGTCGGTGGCGAGGAACTTGGGCACGATCAGCGGGTAGAACGTGTTGATCCAGTCCATCTCCGAGAACAGGATGTACTGCGGCACCAGGGTCACGTGCAGCGGCAGCATGATCGAGCCCAGCATCAGCGCGAACCAGAAGCGCTTCAGCGGGAACTCGAGCCGGGCGAACGCGTAGGCCGCCAGCGAGCAGGCCACCAGGTTGCCGACGATCGAACCCGCCGTGATGATCGCCGAGTTCATGAAGTAGTGGCTGAACGGGTACTGCAGCGCGTCCCAGCCGTTGGTGTAGTTCTCCGTCGTGACGTCGCTGGGTATCAGCCCGGGCTCGCGGAAGATGATCTCCTGCGGCTTGAACGAGCTGGAGACCATCCACAGCAGCGGATAGAGCATCACGAGACCGAAGCCGATCAGCAGCGCGTGGGTGAGCAGCTTCTTGCCGGCGAGGGCGTGCAGCACCCGGCCGAAGACGGTGTCGTTGGTCTTGGCGCGCTGCGCTCGTTTGACGGCGGCGTTACTAGTCACTGTAGAAGACCCAATACCTCGACATCAGGAAGTTCACCCCGGTCAGCACGGCGATCACGACCACCAGGAACCAGGCCATCGCGGAGGCGTAGCCCATCTGGAAGTTCCCGAAGCCCTCCTGGTAGATGTGCATCGTCAACAGCAGCGTGGAGTCGGACGGGCCGCCCTTGCCGCCGCTGACCACGAAGGCCTGCGTGAACGACTGGAACGAGTTGATCAGCTGCAGGACCAGGTTGAAGAAGACGATCGGGGTCAGCAGCGGCAGCGTGATCGAGAAGAACTGCCGGATCTGGCCGGCCCCGTCCAGGCCCGCCGCCTCGTAGTAGCTGCGGGGTATCTGCCGCAGGCCGGCGAGGAAGATGACCATCGGGGCGCCGAACGTCCAGACGTTCAGCACGATCAGGGTGCCGAGCGCGGTGTCCGGGTGGGCCACCCAGCTCTCGCCCTCCACCCCGAACCAGCCGAGGACCTCGTTGACGAGACCCTCGGCGCCGAAGACCTGCCGCCACAGGATGGCGACGGCGACGCTGCCGCCGAGCAGCGAGGGCAGGTAGTAGATGGAGCGGTAGAACGGCAGGCCGCGGACGCCGCGGTCCAGCACCAGCGCCAGCGCGAGGGCGAAGGTCAGCTGGAGCGGCACCGAGACGAAGACGTAGACGGCCGTGTTGTTCAGGGCCTTCATGAAACGCGGATCGTCGGTGAACATCTCGACGTAGTTGTCGAAACCGACCCACTGCGAATCGCCGATGAGGCTGTAGTCCGTGAAGGACAGGTAGAGGGAGCTCAGTAGCGGACCCGCGGTGATGGCCACGAGCCCGACGAACCAGGGTGCGAGGAACAGGTAGGCGGCGATCGCCTCCTTGCGCCGCCGCTTTCGGAGCTGCGGGGCAACGGTTCCCTGAGAGGTGGACATGCGGAAGAGCGCTCCTTTCCGTGACACCACGGCGGAGTTGGGTGCGAGCGCGCGTTGTTTTTACAACCGGTTGCAGGACTCTGGCCTACCCCCGCAGAAACGTCAAGGGTTCTCGCACGTACCAATCACAACCGCTTGCAGCTAGGGTTCCGGCCATGGCTAAGTACCGTGCAGCTGGATCGGATCGGGGGGCGGTGATCGGGTGGCCGTGACCATCAGGGAGGTGGCCCAGGCCGCCGGCGTGCACGTGTCGACGGTCTCCCGCACCTTCTCGGCGCCGAACCTGGTCAACGCCGAGACCAGGGAACGGGTCATCGCGGCGGCCGCGGAGCTGGGCTACCGGCCCAACCTGGCGGCCCGCGCGCTGACGACCGGCCGCACCAACAATCTCGGGCTGATCGTCGCGGACATCGCCAACCCCTTCTTCCCGCCGCTGATCAAGGCCGCGCAGTCCTACGCGAGGGTGCGCGGCTACCAGGTGTTCGTCGCCGACACCGACGAGGACCCGCGGGTCGAGGAGGAGCTGATCGGCACCCTCGCCCGGCAGGTGGACGGGGTGCTGCTGGTCAGCCCCCGGCTGTCCAACGCGGCGATCGTCCGGCTCGGCGCCGACCTGCCGTTCGCCGTGGTGAACCGCCGGGTCAAGGGCATGCCCGCGGTGCTGATGGATGTCGGCACCGGCGCCGGCGCGGCCGTCGACCACCTGGCCGGACTCGGCCACCGGCACCTCGTGGTGCTCGGCGGGCCGCGCAACTCCTGGACCAGTGGCCAGATCCGCCGCGCGGCGGGCGCCGCGGCCGAGCGGCACGGCGTCGAGCTGTCGTACCACGGCCCGAACGCCCCCACCGAGCAGGGCGGCTACCGCGCCGCCGCGGCGGTGCTCGCGGCCGGCGCCACGGGGGTGATCGCCTACAACGACCTGGTGGCGATCGGCGCCATCGAGGGCCTGGCCACGGCGGGCGCCGAGGTGCCGCGCGACGTGAGCGTGGTGGGCGTCGACGACACGGTGGCCGGCCGGTTGAACCGGCCCAAGCTGACGACCATCGCCATGCCGACGCAGACGGCCGGCCGCGCGGCCGTCGACCTGCTCCTCCAGGCCATAGACGAGGCGGCCAGCGGCGCGGTCCAGATGATCCTGGAGACCGATCTCGTGGTCCGGGACTCGACGGGCCCCCGCGTGACCGTCGAGCGGCGGGTCTGACGTCGGGCCGCCGGCCTCCCGAGGCCGGCGGCAGGTTAGGTTCGCCTTACGTGATGCACTGCATTGGGGCAGGTCAGACCGCGGCTTGCTCGCGTCGCGGGAATTACGCAACAATGACGTTGTGAAAAACCGGAGTGAGCAGCGGGAGGCGCCCGCGGCCGCTGAGGCGGCCGGGACGCGGCAGCGCGTTGCCCGCTCCATTCTCGATCACGGACCGTCCACCGCCGCTGAGCTCTCCGTGCGCCTCGGCCTCACGCAGGCCGCCGTCCGCCGCCATCTGGACGCGCTGGTCGCCGAGGGCCTGGTGGAGCCGCGCGAGAAGCGGGTCTACGGGGCGCGCGGCCGGGGGCGGCCGGCCAAGGCGTTCGCGCTGACCGACGGCGGTCGGGACGCCTTCGACCACGCGTACGACGAGCTCGCCGTCGAGGCGCTGCACTGGATCGAGCGCGCCGCCGGCGGCGGCGAGAGCGGGGCGGCCGCCGTGCTGGCCTTCGCCAGGGAGCGCGCCGCGGCCCAGGCCGAGCAGTACCGTTCCTTCCTCGAGGCGGTCGCGCCCGAGGACCGGGCGCGCGCGCTCGCCGAGGCGTTGACCTCCTCCGGCTTCGCCGCCGCCGTCCGCGAGGTCGCGGCGCCGGCCGGCGAGCAGCTGTGCCAGCACCACTGCCCCGTGGCGCACGCCGCCCAGCGCTTCCCGCAGCTGTGCGAGGCCGAGGCCGAGGTCTTCTCCGACCTGCTCGGCAGCCATGTGCAGCGGCTCGCCACCATCGCCCACGGGGACGGGGTCTGCACGACCTTCGTGCCGAAGCCAGGGCACGTCCCGTCCAAGCCCACCACCGCAACCGAAAGCACTGCCGGGAGGAACCCAGCATGACGCTCCCCACGGAGACCGCCCACCCCGAGCTCGAGGGCCTGGGCAAGTACGAATACGGCTGGGCCGACTCCGACGTGGCCGGGGCCGCGGCCAGGCGTGGTCTGTCCGAGGCCGTCGTCCGCGACATCTCGGGCAAGAAGTCCGAGCCGGAGTGGATGCTGAAGCTGCGACTGAAGGGCCTCAAGCTCTTCGGCAAGAAGCCCATGCCGAACTGGGGCTCCGACCTCAGCGGCATCGACTTCGACAACATCAAGTACTTCGTGCGCTCCACCGAGAAGCAGGCCCAGAGCTGGGAGGACCTGCCGGAGGACATCAAGAACACCTACGACAAGCTCGGCATCCCCGAGGCCGAGAAGCAGCGCCTGGTGGCCGGCGTCGCCGCGCAGTACGAGTCGGAGGTCGTCTACCACCAGATCCGCGAGGACCTGGAGAAGCAGGGCGTCATCTTCCTCGACACCGACACGGCGCTCAGGGAGCACCCCGAGCTCTTCCAGGAGCACTTCGGCACCGTGATCCCCGCCGGCGACAACAAGTTCGCCGCGCTGAACACGGCCGTCTGGTCCGGTGGCTCCTTCATCTACGTGCCGCCTGGCGTGCACGTGGACATCCCGCTCCAGGCCTACTTCCGCATCAACACGGAGAACATGGGCCAGTTCGAGCGGACGCTGATCATCGTCGACGAGAACGCCTACGTGCACTACGTCGAGGGCTGCACCGCGCCGATCTACAACTCGGACTCGCTGCACTCGGCGGTCGTCGAGATCATCGTCAAGAAGGGCGGCCGCTGCCGCTACACGACCATCCAGAACTGGTCGAACAACGTCTACAACCTGGTGACCAAGCGCGCCGTCGCCTACGAGGGCGCCACCATGGAGTGGGTCGACGGCAACATCGGCTCCAAGGTCACCATGAAGTACCCGGCCGTCTACCTGATGGGCGAGCACGCCAAGGGCGAGACGCTGTCCGTCGCCTTCGCGGGCGAGGGCCAGCACCAGGACGCCGGAGCCAAGATGGTGCACATGGCGCCCCGCACCTCCTCCAACATCGTCTCCAAGTCGGTGGCCAGGGGCGGCGGCCGCACCTCCTACCGCGGCCTGATCGAGATCGCCGAGGGCGCGGCGGGATCCAAGTCCAACGTGCTGTGCGACGCGCTGCTCGTCGACACCATCTCGCGCTCCGACACCTACCCCTACGTCGACGTCCGCGAGGACGACGTGACGATGGGGCACGAGGCGACCGTCTCCAAGGTCAGCGACGACCAGCTCTTCTACCTGATGAGCCGCGGCCTGTCCGAGGACGAGGCGATGGCGATGATCGTGCGCGGCTTCGTCGAGCCGATCGCCAAGGAGCTGCCCATGGAGTACGCCCTGGAGCTCAACCGGCTGATCGAGCTGCAGATGGAGGGCGCGGTCGGCTGACCTGCGCCCCGCCCCCGAGACACGCAAACCCGTCCGATAACCCGTCCGATCAAGAGAGCGAGCACGACGACACCCATGGCTGAGGCCCAGAGTATTCCGGCCGGCGCCGGCGCGGGCGGAGCGGTCGCGGTGGCCGCCGAGTCCACCGTCGCCACCCGGATGAGCGCCCCGCCGTCCTTCGATGTGGCGGACTTCCCCGTCCCGCACGGCCGCGAGGAGGAGTGGCGCTTCACCCCCCTCGACCGGCTGCGGGGGCTGCACGACGGCACGGCCGTCGCCGACGGCTCGGTCAAGGTCGAGGTCGAGGCGCCGGACGGGGTGACCGTCACCCCGGTCGGCCGCGACGACCCCCGGGTCGGCAAGGCCGGCGCGCCCGTCGACCGGGTCGCGGCGCAGGCGTTCAGCTCCTTCGAGAAGGCCACCGTGATCTCGGTGCCGAAGGACGCGGTGCTGAAGGAGCCGGTCCGGCTCAGCCTGCACGGCGAGGGCGGGGTCACCTTCGGCCACACCGTCTTCGAGATCGGCGCCTTCGCGGAGGTCGTCCTCGTCCTCGACCACACCGGCGACACGGTCCGCGCGGCCAACGTCGAGTTCCTCGTGGGCGACGGCGCCAAGGTCACCGTCGTCAGCGTGCAGGACTGGGACGACACCGCCGTGCACTGCTCGCAGCACAGCGCGCTCGTCGGCCGGGACGCCACCTTCAAGTCCGTGGTCGTCACCTTCGGGGGGGACGTGGTCCGGCTGCACCCGCGGGTCGCCTACGCGGGGCCCGGCGGCGAGGCCGAGCTGTACGGGGTCTACTTCACGGACGACGGTCAGCACCAGGAGCACCGGCTGCTGGTCGACCACAACAAGCCCAACTGCCGCAGCAACGTGGCGTACAAGGGCGCCCTCCAGGGCACCGACGCGCACGCGGTCTGGGTGGGCGACGTGCTGATCCGCGCCGCGGCCACCGGCACCGACACCTACGAGCTCAACCGCAACCTGGTCCTCACCGACGGCGCCCGGGTCGACTCGGTCCCCAACCTGGAGATCGAGACCGGCGAGATCGTCGGCGCAGGCCACGCCTCGGCGACCGGCCGGTTCGAGGACGAGCAGCTGTTCTACCTGATGGCCCGCGGCATCCCCGCCGAGGAGGCCCGCCGCCTCGTGGTGCGCGGCTTCTTCGCCGAGCTGGTCCAGCAGATCGGCGTCCCGGACGTCGAGGAGCGGCTGATCGCCAAGCTGGAGGCCGAGCTGGAGGCGTCGATCGCATGACCACCGGCGGCTTTGTGAGGGTCTGCGCGCTGGGCGACCTCGAGGAGGACGTGCCCAAGCGCGTGGAGCTCGACGACACCCCGGTCTGCGTCGTCCGCACGTCGGGCGAGGTGTTCGCGGTCAACGACATCTGCTCGCACGCGAACGTCTCGCTCTCCGAGGGCGAGGTGGAGGACTGCCAGGTCGAGTGCTGGCTGCACGGCTCCAGCTTCGACCTGCGCACCGGCAAGCCCAGCGGGCTGCCCGCCACCCGTCCCATCCCCGTCTACCCCGTCAAGATCGAAGGAGAGGGGCCCGGCGCCGCCGTGCTCGTCTCCCTCACCCAGGAGTCCTGAGGCATCCCCATGGCAACGCTTGAGATCCACGACCTGCACGTCTCCGTCGAGACCGAGACCGGCTCCACCGAGATCCTGCGCGGTGTCGACCTGACCGTGAAGCAGGGCGAGACCCACGCCATCATGGGCCCCAACGGCTCCGGCAAGTCGACCCTGGCCTACTCGCTGGCCGGCCACCCCAAGTACACCGTCACCGGCGGCACCGTCACGCTGGACGGCGAGGACGTTCTCGAGATGTCCGTCGACGAGCGGGCCCGCGCCGGCGTCTTCCTCGCCATGCAGTACCCGGTCGAGGTGCCCGGCGTCTCGGTCTCCAACTTCCTGCGCACCTCGGCCACCGCCATCCGCGGCGAGGCCCCCAAGCTGCGCACCTGGGTGAAGGAGGTCAAGGAGGCCATGGAGCGCCTCGAGATGGACCCGGCCTTTGCCGAGCGCAACGTCAACGAGGGCTTCTCCGGCGGCGAGAAGAAGCGCCACGAGATCCTGCAGTTGGAGCTGCTGAAGCCGAAGATCGCCATCCTCGACGAGACCGACTCGGGCCTCGACATCGACGCGCTGCGGATCGTCTCCGAGGGCGTCAACCGGCTGCGTGAGGGCGGCGAGGTCGGCACCCTGCTGATCACCCACTACACGCGGATCCTGCGCTACATCAAGCCGGACCACGTGCACGTCTTCGCGGGCGGCCGGATCGTCGAGTCCGCCGGTCCCGAGCTGGCCGACAAGCTCGAGGCCGAGGGCTACGAGCAGTACACCAAGGGGGCTGTTTCGTGAGCGACGCACGCGCGGCTGCCGGGCTGCGGATTCCGACTCAAGCCGCGCTGTGCCGCGCGGGCGGAGAAGCGAACAAGGGAGGCGCAGCATGAGTCCCACGCTGCCGGGTCTCCTCGACACCGAGGCGATCCGCAAGGACTTCCCGATCCTGCACCGCACCGTGCACGACGGGAAGCCCCTGGTCTACCTGGACAACGCGGCCAGCTCCCAGAAGCCGCGCCAGGTGCTCGACGCGATCTCCGAGTACTACGAGCGCCACCACGCCAACGTGCACCGTGGCGTGCACGTGCTGGCCGAGGAGGCCACCGCGCTGTACGAGGACGCCCGCACCAAGGTCGCCTCGTTCGTCAACGCGCCGAGCAGGGACGAGGTGATCTTCACCAAGAACGCCTCGGAGGCGCTCAACCTGGTCGCCAACATGCTGGGCTGGGCCGACGAGCCCTACCGGGTGGACGACCGCACCGAGATCGTCATCACGGAGATGGAGCACCACTCCAACATCGTGCCGTGGCAGTTCCTGGCGCAGCGCACGGGCGCGAAGCTGAAGTGGTTCGGCCTCACCGACGACGGCCGGCTCGACCTGTCGAACATCGACGAGGTCATCACCGAGCGCACCAAGGTCGTCTCCTTCGTGCTGGTCTCCAACGTGCTGGGCACGGTCAACCCGGTCGAGGCCATCGTCAGGCGCGCCCAGCAGGTCGGCGCCCTGGTGGTGATCGACGCCTCGCAGGCCGCCCCGCACATGCCGCTCGACGTCCAGGCCCTGGGCGCCGACTTCGTGGCCTTCACCGGCCACAAGATGTGCGGGCCGACCGGCATCGGCGTGCTGTGGGGCCGCCAGGAGCTCCTGGAGGACCTGCCGCCGTTCCTCGGCGGCGGGGAGATGATCGAGACGGTCACCATGAACTCGTCGACGTACGCGCCGGCGCCGCACAAGTTCGAGGCCGGCACGCCGCCGATCGCCGAGGCCGTGGGCCTGGGGGCGGCCGTCGACTACCTGACCGGCATCGGCATGGAGCGGATCGCGGCCCACGAGCACGCCATCACGCGCTACGCGCTCGAGCGCCTCGCCGAGGTGCCCGACCTGCGGATCATCGGCCCGGTCAGCGAGGAGGACCGGGGCGCCACGGTGTCCTTCACCCTCGCCGACATTCACCCGCACGACGTGGGGCAGGTGCTCGACGAGCAGGGCATCGCCGTCCGGGTCGGCCACCACTGCGCGCGGCCGGTCTGCCTGCGGTACGGAATTCCGGCGACCACACGGGCGTCGTTCTATCTGTACTCCACGCCGGCCGAGGTCGACGCCCTGGTCCAGGGCCTCACCTACGTGCGTGGCTTCTTCGGATGAGGGTGGTGACCCATGCAGCTGGGAGCGCTTGAGTCGATGTACCAGGACGTGATCCTGGACCACTACAAGAACCCGCACGGGCGTGGGCTGCGCGACGGCGACGCCGAGGTCCACCACGTGAACCCGACCTGCGGCGACGAGATCACGCTGCGGGTGCGGTACGAGGGCGAGACCATCGCCGACGTCTCGTACGAGGGCCAGGGCTGTTCGATCAGCCAGGCGAGCGCGTCCGTGCTCAACGAACTGCTGGTCGGCAAGGACCTGGCGGAGGCGCTGGCCGTCCAGGACACGTTCCTGCGCCTGATGCAGTCCAAGGGGCAGATCACCCCGGACGACGCGATGGAGGAGGTGCTGGAGGACGCGGTCGCGTTCGCCGGCGTCTCCAAGTACCCGGCGCGGGTGAAGTGCGCGCTGCTGAGCTGGATGGCCTGGAAGGACGCCACCGCCCAGGCCCTGGGCGACGGCCTGGTGAAGGAGAGGACCACGTCATGAGCGACACCGAGACCGTCACGGCCAAGCCGGCGGGCGAGGAGGAGATCCGGGAGGCGATGATGGACGTCGTCGACCCGGAGCTGGGGATCGACGTGGTCAACCTCGGCCTGATCTACGGCATCCACGTGGACGAGGACAACGTCGCCACCGTCGACATGACCCTCACCTCGGCGGCCTGCCCGCTGACGGACGTCATCGAGGACCAGGCGAGGACGGCGACCGAGGGCCTGGTGAGCGAGCTGAAGATCAACTGGGTCTGGATGCCGCCGTGGGGTCCGGACAAGATCACCGACGACGGCCGTGAGCAGCTGCGGGCGCTCGGCTTCAACGTCTGAGGCCCGACCTCGGCCCTCCGGTGCCTCCCACCGCCCCCGACCGGGGCGCGGTGGGAGGCACCGGCGCGTTCAGGCGTGGTCGACCAGCTGGGCGTGCCCCTTGGCGCGGGCGCAGTGGCCGCAGCAGTAGAAGTGGCCGTCCTCCGTCTCCAGGCCGTGCCCCATGATCCGGGTCCGGCAGTTCTCGCAGATCGGGGCCATCCGCTGGACGGCGCACTCGAAACTGTCGAAGACGTGGACCTCACCCGCCGCCCGCACCTCGAAGGCCATCCGGTAGTCGTTGCCGCAGACCTCGCACTCGGCCATCTGCTCCTCACTCCCTGTGATCCTGTGATGGTATTGCCGCTGTTCGCCGCAAGGATGACCGGAAGGTCGGAAGGGTTCGGGTCGGCGCGCGGGCCCGTCACTCCACCGGCTTCCGCCCGCCCGCGATGTGTACTGCGGTACGCATCGATGTGTACCCTTGTACGCATGGTCTATCTGACGCTTGCCGCGGCCATCGCCTCGGAGATCGTGGCCACCACCCTGATGAAGTACAGCGACGGCTTCAGCCGGCTCTGGCCGAGCGTCGGCACCGTCGCCGGCTATCTCCTCGCCTTCGCGCTGCTCGCCCAGGTGCTCAGGTCCATGGAGGTCGGCTCCGCCTACGCCATCTGGTCCGGCGTCGGCACCGCCGTCGTCGCCCTCGTCGGCATGCTCTTCCTCGGCGAGGCGGCCTCACTGGCCAAGGTGCTCGGCGTGGCCCTGGTGGTCGCGGGCGTCGTCACGCTCAACGTCGGCGGAGCCCACTGATGGCCCGCCGCTACGACCCGGACCGGCGCCAGCGCATCGTCGACGCCGCCGTCCGGGTCGTCACCGAGCACGGCATCGCCGGGCTCACCCACCGCGCCGTCGCCGCCGCGGCCGACGTGCCGCTCGGCTCCACCACCTACCACTTCGCCGGCCGCGACGAGCTGCTCGCCGCGGCCCTGGAGCGGATGAACGACGCCTGGCTCGCCGACCTCGCCGAGCGCCTCGCCCACCACTCGGAAGTGCCGACGGCCGAGCGGCTGGCCCGCTACGTCGCCCACAGCCTCGGCCCGGGCCGCGCCGAGACCGAGCTCTGCTACGAGCTCTACTTCGCAGGGCTGCGCCACCCGAGCCTCCGCCCGCTCTCCTCCCGCGTCCTGGAGGGCGTCGCGGAGCTGCTGCGCCCGCTCGTGCCCGACCCGGTCGCCGCCCGGCTGTTGACCGCGGCGTTCGACGGGCTCCTCATCCAGCTGCTGCTGAGCGGCGACGCGTACGACGAGCGGGCGGCCGTCGCCCTGTTCGAGCGGGTGCTCGCGGGGCCCCTGCCCGCCACCCGGACCGGTTCGTCCCCGGCCGGGGACACCCGTTAGCGTCTTCACCATGACCGACGTAGCAACCCCCGCCACCGGCGCCGTCGCCGCCGGCCTCGCCACCCTGACCACCGAAGGGACCGTTCTCGACACCTGGTTCCCCGCGCCCGAGCTCACCTCCGAGCCCGGGGTCGCCGGCACCGAGCGGCTGAGCGCCGAGCGCGCCGCCGAGCTCCTGGGCGAGGCGGCCACCCGCGCGGTGGGCCCCGACCCCCGCCGGGGCGTCGAGGTCGTGGCGGTCCGCACGGTCATCGCCTCGCTCGACGACAAGCCGCTCGACGCCCACGACGTCTACCTCAGGCTGCACCTGCTCAGCCACCGCCTGGTGCGCCCGCACGGCCTCAACCTGGACGGCCAGTTCGGGCTGCTCGCCAACGTCGCCTGGACCAACCTCGGGCCCGTCCCCGTCGACCGGATCGAGGAGACCAGGCTCGCCGCCCGCGCCGACGGGCTCGCGCTCAACGTCACCAGCGTCGACAAGTTCCCACGGATGACCGACTACGTGGTGCCCGCCGGCGTCCGCATCGGCGACGCCGACCGGGTCAGGCTCGGCGCCCACCTCGCCTCCGGCACCACCGTGATGCACGAGGGCTTCGTCAACTTCAACGCCGGCACCCTGGGCGTCTCGATGGTCGAGGGCCGGATCAGCGCCGGCGTGGTCGTCGACGACGGCTCCGACGTCGGCGGCGGCGCCTCGATCATGGGCACGCTCTCGGGCGGCGGCAAGCAGACCATCTCCATCGGCCGGCGCTGCCTGCTCGGCGCCCAGGCCGGCCTCGGTATCTCGCTCGGCGACGACTGCGTCGTGGAGGCCGGCCTCTACGTCACCGCCGGCACCCGGGTCACCCTGCCGGACGGCTCGGTCGTCAAGGCCCTGGAGCTCTCCGGCGCCGACAACCTCCTCTTCCGCCGCAACTCCACCACCGGCGTCGTCGAGGCCCTGCCGCGCACCGGCACCTGGGGCGGCCTCAACGAGGTCCTGCACAGCCACAACTGACCGGACGGGTTGTCAGCGGCGGGCGATAGGGTGACCGGCGTGAACGGATTCGCGGCGGGCCTGCGTTACCTGGCCCAGGGACAACGGTGGGTGTTCAGTCGCCCGCGCTGGCTGCTGTTCGGGCTTGTGCCCGCGTTGATCGCCTTCGTGGTCTACGCGGGCGCGCTGGTCGCCCTCGCCTACTTCGCCGGCGACATCGCCGTCTGGGCCACGCCGTTCGCCGACGACTGGGACGGCGCCTGGCAGTCCCTGATCCGCGTGGGGTTCGCGCTGCTGCTGGTCGCGGCCGGCGTGATGCTCGCCGTGGTCACCTTCACCGCCGTCACGCTGATCATCGGCGACCCGTTCTACCAGGCACTCGGCGAGAAGGTCGAGGAGACCGAGGGCGGCACCCCGCCCGGCCACGGGCGCGGCTTCTGGCAGGACCTCAGGGTCTCCATCAGCGACAGCGCCCGGGTCCTGCTCCGGGTGCTGCTCTTCACCGTCCCGCTGTTCGTTCTCGGCTTCGTGCCGGTGATCGGCCAGACCGTCATACCGGCGATCGGCTTCGCCGTCTCCGGCTTCTTCCTCACCGTCGAGCTCACCTCGGCCGCGCTCGACCGCCGCGGCCTGCCGCTGAAGGAGCGGATACGGCTGCTCCGCCGCCGCCTGCCGGTGGCGCTCGGCTTCGGGGTGCCGCTCGTGCTCCTCTTCCTGATACCGCTCGGCGCCGTCCTGCTCATGCCGGGCGCCGTGGCCGGCGCGACGCTGCTGGCGCGTGGTGTGACCGCCGAGCCCTCGGCGGGCGGCCCTGCCACCGGCTCGGCGGGGGCAGGCGACCCTTCTGCGGTGGCGTTCGGCAAGAGCTGAGTGGCCTCCGGCCCGCGGCCGTGCGTGCCGGGCACTCGCCCGGTGCGGTCAGACGGGCGTCGGCTCGGTCAGCGCGGCGCGCAGCGCGGTCGTGAGGCGCTCGGTGAGCGCCTCGTCGGCGGGGAGGAGGGGCGGGCGGACGGGGCCGCCGGGAAGGCCGGCGGCCTGGAAGAGCGCCTTGACGCTCACCGTGCCCGGAACCCCGTGCATCATCGCCTCCACCAACGGCAGCAGCGCCCGGTGCCGGCTCGCGGCCAGCGCCGTGTCGCCCGCGGCGAACGCGTCGAGCACCCCACGGACCTGGCGGCCGGCCACGTTGGCCACCGTGCTGACGCAGCCGACGGCCCCGAGCGCCAGCAGCGGCAGGTTCAGCTCCTCGCTGCCCGAGTAGTAGGCGAGCTCCGTGTCGCCCATGACCAGGCCGGACTTCAGCAGGTCGCCGGAGCACTCCTTGACGGCCACGACGCGCGGATGCTCGGCGAGCCGCCGCAGCGAGTCCGCCGTGAGGGCCGTGCCCTCGCCCGTCCGCACCGGGATGTCGTACAGCATCACCGGCAGCCCGGTCGCGTCGGCCACCGTCCGCAGGTGCGTCACGATGGCCTCCTGCGTCGGCCGCGAGTAGTAGGGCGTCACCACCAGCAGGCCGTGGGCCCCCGCCTTCTCGGCCGCCTCCGCCAGGGCCACCGTGTGGCGGGTGTCGGCCGTGCCGACCCCCGCGACCACCGTGGCCCGGTCGCCCACCGCGTCGACCACCGCGCGCACCAGCGCGGTCTTCTCCACGTCCGTGGTGGTCGGCGACTCGCCCGTGGTGCCGCTCAACACCAGGGCGTCGCAGCCGGCGCGGTCCACCAGATGCGTGGCGAGCCGCTGGGCGCCGGACAGGTCGAGTCCGCCGTCGGCGGAGAAGGGAGTGATCATCGCGGCGGCGCAGCGGCCGAAGGGGGGAGTGGACATGCGGGCAGTCTGCACCCCTCCGGCCGCCGCGGGCCACCGGGAATCCGCGTCGGGGCCGGTCAGGGCCTGAAGCGCAGCACCTGCGGGTCGTGGTCGCTCGCCTGGTCGGCGAACTCCGCGTTGATGTGCACGATGTCGTACTCGAAGCGCCTGATCGAGGGGGACACCAGCGTCTGGTCGAGCACCTGCGAGTTCCCCTGGAACACGTACGTGTACCGCTCGTCGCGCGGCAGCGAGTCCAGCGCGCCGCGCAGCGCGCCGTCCTCGGTCAGGGCCCTGGTGGTCGGCGAGAACTCGAAGTCGTTGATGTCGCCGAGCACCACGACCTGGGCCTGGCGCTGCGCGGAACGGATGTCCTGGACGAAGGAGTTGACCACCCGGGCCTGCGCGATGCGCTGTGCCTCGGAGGACCGCACCGGCGGTTGGTAGCGGCCGTGCAGCGGGTGGTCGCCGCCCTTGGAGGTGAAGTGGTTGGCGACCACGAACACCGTCTCGCCCCGGAAGGAGAACTCGGCGGCCAGTGGCTTGCGGCTGTCCTCCCAGGCCCAGTTGCCCGGGTCGATCCGGCCGGGGGAGGCGGTCAGCTCGGCCCGGCCGCGGTGCCTCACGACCTCGGTGCCGGTGGTCGAGTCCCCGCCGGCGCGGTCCACGAAGGAGACCCGCTCCGGGTTGAAGAGGAAGACGGTGCGGATGTTGCCGCCCGGCTGCCCGCCGTCCTCGCCGTCCACCGGGTCGATGCCGCGCCACTCGTACCGCGGCCCGCCCGCCGCCACGATCGCGTCGACGAACCGCCCCAGCGTCTCGTCCGCGCCCACGGTCCCGTCGTCCGTCGGGCCGCTGTCGTCCTGCACCTCCTCGATCGCCAGGATGTCCGGGGAGGCCAGGTGGGTCACCACGCCCGCCGCGAGCCGGTCGAACTTGGCCTGCTCGTTGCCCGGGTTGAGGTTCTCCACGTTGTAGGTGGCGATGGCCAGCTCGTCCCGCCGCTGTGGCCTGGTGGACTCGGGCGTCAGCCCGCCGGACTCCACCGTGCCCATCTCCCGGGCGGCGAGCAGGTAGCCGCCGAACTCGTCGTAGTCCAGCGGGCCCACCGTCGTGCCGGCGAGCACGTCGCCCACGTTCGCCTGGGGGAACGGCTGCTGCGCCACCGGAACCAGCGACTCCACCTTCAGCCGGCCCGCGTTCTGGTCGGTGTAGGAGGCGTACCTGGTGCCGCCGTTGGCGGTCGGGTTGGCGTGCGGGTCGAGGGTCACCCACAGCTCGTAGTACGGGGTGCTCGGGCCGACCACGGCGGTGTCCTCGACCGCCACCGTCATGCCCTCCAGGGACTCGAAGAGGTCGAGCGCGTAGCGGTTGGGCCGCAGGGTCAGGCCCTCGATGTCGCCGCCCTCCGCCGGGTCGCCCGCCGGCGCGTAACGCTCCGGCAGGTCCTCGGCGTCCAGGGTGACCGGCGCCGGCAGTTCGTTGCCCGAGGACACCACGGTCACGGTGGGCCGCGATATCTGGGTGACCGACTGGCCGCCGGTGTCCTCGCCGCCCGGGTAGTACTCGCCGACCAGGCCCGAGACCCGCACGTCGTCGCCGACCGCGACGCGCGGCGTGGAGCTGGTGAAGACGAAGATCCCCTCGCTGGTGGCGGGGTCGTCGTCCGGCGTCGGGTCCTGGATCCAGAAGCCGCGCGAGCCGTAGGTACGGACGCCGGTGACGACGCCCGGCACGTCGGTGACCTGCTGGCCGGCGTAGGGCGACGTCCTGGTGTCGCCCTGGATGTCGTGGACGCGCGGGGCCGCGAGGGCGCCCTGGTCGGCCGGCTCCTCGGCGTGCGAGGGCTTGACCAGCAGCGCGGAGCAGAGGCCGGCGACGACCAGCGCCCCCACGGCTGCGGATCTGTGGCGTGGACGGACTGAGGCGGACAAGGGACCCTCCAGGGCGGTAGCGGGCAGGGCATTCCTCCATGGCCTGCTCTACGCGCGTCAAGCTCCCGCAGCGGGGCGGGGCTTGTCAACGCCTCCCAGGAATCGGGACGGAGACGTTCCGGTTAATCGCCGCTCATGGCTCGGGAGGGCGCCGCGGGCGGGCCCCGATGGTGACGAGCCGTCACCGGCAGCCCCGTGCCTCATCTAGGCTGGGGGACGGCCTTCCGTGGTTTCGATGAGGAGCGATGGTGAACACCGCTGACGAGCGTCCCGTCATGCCGCCCGTGCGGCTGCCCTCCGAGGCCGAGCTGGCCCGAGAGGCCCTGGCCGCACCCCTGTTGTCCCGCGCCGCCAGGCTCGCCCGCTGGGCCGCACCCGAGGTGCCGGTGGGCGCCGGCGGCGAGCTGTCGGCGGAGCGGCTGAGGTCCGCGGTCGCCGTGCTCGGCCTCGACGCCGACGAGGAGGGCGAGCTGCTGGCGGCCGAGGCGTGGAACTTCGCCGTCGACAGCGGCCTCGTCGTCGTGCTCGAGGACCCGGACGCCGCGGAGGGCGGCGTCGAGGAGGAGGGCGGCGCCGAGGCGGTCGCCGGCACCGCCTCGCCAGGGCCCGAGCTGAACCAGCTCACCGATGGGCGCCCGGCCGACGTGCTGGAGATCTGGGCCGAGGGCCTGGACGCGGTGCTTGCCGAGGTCGCGACGCCCAGCTTCGAGGAGCTCCTCGGCGAACTCCCCGGCGGCTCGGACGAGGACGGGGGCACGTCGGTCGACCCGTCGACCGTCGACCTCGACGCCCTGGACTGGGACCCGGAGGAGGAGGCCGACTTCCTGGACGCGGCCCTCGGCAGCCTCTACCTGTTCGCGCTCACCGACGACTCCGGCCAGGCCGCCTCCATGGTGCCGCTGCCGATGGTCGCCGCCGCCTCGGTGATCCCCGAGGACATGGACGAGCTGTCCGAGGCCGTGATGGACGAGCTGTCGGCCGCCGTGCTCAAGCTGGACGAGCAGTTCAGCGCCCTGGTCGACACCGGTCTCCTGGAGTACGAGCCGGTGGACGAGTCGGTGCTCGCCGAGGCGGAGGGCGCGGAGGCCATCACCGAAGACGACGGCGAGGTGGACGACACGGAGGACCTGGCCCGCTACGGCCGGGCCAGGCTGACGCCGCTCGGGCTCCACGCGGTGCGTCGCCGCATGATCGAGGCCGGCCTCACCGCCCCGCTCGTCGGCGAGCTGGCCGACCAGGACGCGGCGGCGCTGCTGGCCGCCCTCCCGTACCGCCCGGAGACGGCCGCGCACGACGAGGCCGAGCTGTGGCTGGCCGCCCGCGAGCCGCTGTCCGCCGCCCGGGAGCTGCTGGCGGCCGCGCGTGGCGACGACCCGGCGGCCCCGGGCCGCCGACTCGGCTGTCAGCTGGTGCTCGCCATGCTCGACGGCCGCGCCGAGCCGGCGCTGCGCGAGGTGCTCGCCGACCCCCAGCTCGGCGGCCTGGCCCGGGTGTGGCTCGCCGAGCACGGCGTCGTGGACGTCCCGCCGCCCGCGGAGGACATGATCTTCTGGCTGACCATCGACACCCTCGCCGCGCAGCTTGGCGGCGTGGAGCTGGAGGAGAACGCGCCGGAGCTGCGCGACCTGGTGACCGACCTGGCCGACCAGCACAGCGGCTTCTTCGACCGCGCCTGGCGCACCGACCACCCCGCCACCGCGGACGTGCTGGAGGCGGTGGGCCGGCTTCACCCGAACAAGCAGCTGGCCAAGCAGGCCCGCAAGGCGGCCTTCAAGTCCCGCTCCCGGGACTGACGGTGGAGCCGGCCGGCGCGCCGATCCCGCCCCGCCTCCCGCTGGCCGAGCTGGTCGCCGTCCGGCACGGGCAGTCCACGGCCAACGTCCTCTTCGCCACGGCGCGGCGCGGCGGCCCGGTGGTGATCCCGTCCGAGCCGCGCGACGCCGACGTCCCGCTCTCGGAGTCGGGCCGGGCGCAGTCCGTCGCGCTGGGCCTTTGGTTGGCCGCGCTCGCCCCGGGGAGCCGCCCCGAGCTCGTCCTCAGCTCGCCCTACCTGCGGGCGCGGCACACCTGGACGCTGATGGCCGAGGCCGCCGGCGGGGGCTGGCCCGCGCCGCTGGTCGACGAGCGGCTGCGGGACCGGGAGATGGGCGTCTTCGGCCTGCTGCCCGAGGCGGCGATCCGCGAGCGGGCACCCGAGGAGGCCGAGCGCCGCGACCGCCTGGGCGACTGGTTCTACCGGCCGCCGGGCGGCGAGTCGTTGGCCGACGTGGTGCTGCGGGTGCGGGACCTGCTCACCGAGTTGGCCGCCGCGGCGGCCGGCCGGCGGGTGCTGCTGGTGGCCCACGACGCGGTCGTGGCGGGGGTGCGCCAGGTGGCGGCCGGCCTGGGCGCGCCGCCACCCCCCGGCGACGAGGAGCCGGTGCCCAACGCCTCGATCTCCCGCTGGGTGGGGGACGGCGGCCGGCTGCGGCTCGTCGGGTACGGGGCGACGGACCACCTGCCGGCGGCGTAGGCGGACCGATCACGGTTGGGCAAAGGAGACGGCGGGGCCGCAACCATCCGGGTGCGGCGGGCGTCCTGCCGGGGTCATAGTTGTCGCTGGTACGTACGCAACCGGAGTTCTCGCGTGCTCATTTTCGGCTCCACCACCAAGGTCTTTCAGCTGGCGATGCTGAACCTGATCTGCAACTTCTGCGGCAACCCGTCGGCGCAGGCGCTGCGGAAGCGGGTCACCAAGTTCACCCTGTTCTTCATCCCGCTCTTCCCGATCGCGCCGTCCAAGCACACCCTGCAGTGCACGTTCTGCGGCGGGACGCAGGAGGTGTCGAAGGAGAACGCCGAGCACCTGCTGGCCAGCGCCGGGCAGGCCGGCCCGCCGCAGCCGCCGGCGCAGGGCGGCAACCCCTTCGCGGGCCAGCCGCAGCCGGGCGCCCAGCCGTACCCGCAGCCGTACCCGCAGCCCTATCCGCAGCAGGGCCAGCCGCCGATGCCGCCGCAGCAGGGCCAGCCTCGCCAGTTCGGCTGATCACCGCTCCCCGACGGGCCGTTCCGCCGCCGGCGCCGGCCCGTCGAAGGCGCCCGCCGCGGCCGCGAGGGCGGCGGCGCGCGCCGCGTCACCCGGCAGCCCGGGATCGTCGGGCTGCCGCAGCAGCACCAGCCGGTGGTAGACCGGCGCGGTGGCGGCGATCAGCAGCCGCCGCGTGTCGGTCCCCGACGGCACCTCCCCGCGCGCGACGGCCCGGTCGACCACCACCGCGCAGCGCGCGTACCTGTCCTCCCAGAACCGCCCGAGCGCCGTCGCGGCCGGGGTGGAGCGGAACGAGGCGGCGATCAGGGCCATGGTGAGCGGCGGGTCCTCGACGAGCGCTGCCCGCACCTCCTCGTTGAGCGCCGCCAGATCGCCCGCGAGCGAGCCGGTGTCGCGCGGCCGCCAGTCGTCGTCGAGCGCCGAGGCGAGCACGTCGGCCAGCAGGCCGCCCACGTCCCGCCACCGCCGGTAGACCGTGGCGCGGTGGACGCCGGACCGCTCCGCCACCGCGTCCACCGTGAGCGCGTCGTATCCGCGCTCCACCAGCAGCGCCCGCGCCGCGGCCAGCACCTGGGCGCGGATCCGGGCCGCGCGGCCTCCGGGGCGGCGGGCGGCGGCCGTCATGCCGAGAATCCGTTTGCGCGGTCCCCCGTCTCCATGGCAGCATCCTAATGCAACGGTTGTCGCAGTAATGGAGTCGATGGTGCTCATTCGAAGCGTTCCCCAGGTCATGGCCACCGCCACGCACTCGAACGCCTCGGAGCACCCGCATGTCCGTCCGCCCCACCGCCCGGCCCACCACCCGTCCCACCCAGATCACCGCGCTCGGCGTCGGTAAGTCCTACGACGGCCGGGTCGTCCTCGACTCGGTCAGCTGCACGCTCGGCGCCGGCGAGCGCACCGGCGTCGTCGGCGAGAACGGCTCGGGCAAGACCACTCTGCTGCGGCTGCTCGCCGGCCGCGAGCGTCCCGACCACGGCGAGCTCGTCGTCCATGCCGAGGGCGGCATCGCCTACCTCGCCCAGGACGCCGCGCTCCCGCCCGAGCGCACCGTGCGGCAGGTCCTCGACCACGCCCTGCGCGAGCTGCGCGACATCGAGGCCCGGCTGCGCCGCCTGGAGGCCGCGATGGCCGAAGGCGACGAGTCCGGGCTCGCCGAGTACGGCGACCTGCTCACCGCCTTCGAACTGCGCGGCGGCTACGAGGCCGACGCCCGTGTCGAGCGCGCCCTGCACGGCCTCGGCCTCGCCGGCCTGCCCCACGACCGGCCGGTCGGTGCCCTCTCCGGCGGCGAGCAGGTCAGGCTGCGGCTCGCCGCCGTCCTCGCCGCCGCCCCCGAGGTGCTGCTGCTCGACGAGCCCACCAACCACCTCGACGCCGCCGCCCTGGGCTGGCTCGAGGACCACCTCACCACCCGGCGCGGCACCACCGTCGCCGTCTCGCACGACCGCGACTTCCTGGAGCGCGTCGCCACCACCCTGATCGAGGTCGACGCCGACCGGCGCGGCATCGTCCGCTACGGCAACGGCTACGCCGGCTACCTCGCCGAGCGGGCGGCGGCCAGACAGCGCCAGGCCCAGGCGCACGCCAGGTGGCGCGACGAGGTCGACCGGCTCCACGAGGCCACCGTCACCACGGCCCGCCGCGTCGCCCCCGGCCGCGCCATCAGGGACGGCAACAAGATGGCCTACGACCGGGCGGGCGGCCGCGTCCAGCAGTCGCTGGCCAGCCGGGTCCGTAACGCGGAGGAACGCCTGCGCCGGCTGCTCGCCGAGCCGGTTCGGCCGCCGTCCGAACCGCTGCGCTTCGCCTCCCCGCTGCGGCGCGCCGAGGCGGCGCCGGAGGCCGCGCTCAGGGCCACCGACATCGCCGTCGCCGGCCGCCTCGCCCCCACCAGCCTCGAACTGGGGCCCGGCGAGCGGCTGTTGGTCACCGGGCCCAACGGCGCGGGCAAGAGCACCCTGCTGCGGGTCCTCGCCGGCGAACTCGCCCCCGACACCGGCAGCGTGACCCGGCGCGGCCGGATCGGCCACCTGTCCCAGGAACCGGGACCCGGCCGCCCAGGCCAGACTCTGCTCGCCGCCTTCGCCCACGGCCGGCCGGGCCCCGTCGAGGAGCACGCCGAAGAACTGCTCGCCCTCGGCCTGTTCCACCCCGAACAGCTCGACGCGCGGGTCACCGCCCTCTCCACCGGCCAGCGCCAACGCCTCGCCCTGGCCCGGCTGCTCACCGAACCGGCCGACGTGCTGCTGCTCGACGAGCCGACCAACCACCTCTCGCCCGCGCTGGTCGAGGAGTTGGAGGCCGCCCTCGCCGACTACCCCGGCGCGCTGCTCGTCGTCAGCCACGACCGCCGTCTCGGCCGCCGTTGGCGCGGCTCCCGGCTCACCGTCTGAAGGATCGCAAGGAGCGACCGCACATGCCCACCCTGATCACCGTCTCCGACGCGACCGCGGGCCCCTACGGCGTCACCGTGGGGCCGGACGGCGCGCTCTGGTTCACCCTGGTCCACGCCGGCGATCTCGGCCGCCTCGCCCCTGACGGCCGCGTCGACCGCTTCCCCGTGGGCGCCGGCCCGTCCCTCGTCACCACCGGCCGGGACGGCGCGCTGTGGCTCACCCTCAACCAGGGCAACGCCGTCTGCCGCGTCACGAGCGACGGCGAGGTGACCACGTTCCCCGTGCCCACCCCCGGCGCCGGACCCTTCGGCATCACGGCCGGTCCTGACGGCGCGCTGTGGTTCACCGAGCTCGACGCCGACCGGATCGGCCGGATCACGGTGGCCGGTGAGGTGACGGAATTCCCGTTGCCGACCACCGGCGCCTACCCGTCGACCATCACCGCGGGCCCGGACGGCGCGCTGTGGTTCACCCTCAACCAGGGCAACGCCGTCGGCCGGATCACCGTCACCGGCGAAACCACGCTGTTCCCGCTGCCGACGGAGGCCGCCGCCCCGGTCGGCATCACGGCGGGTCCTGACGGCGCGCTGTGGTTCGTCGAGATCGCCGCCGGCCAGGTCGGCCGGATCACGGTGGCCGGTGAGGTGACGGAGTTCCCGCTGCCCGACCGCGCCTGCCGTCCCCACGCCATCGCCCCGGCCACCGACGGCCTCTGGCTCACCGAGTGGGGCACCGGCCGCCTGGCCGCCGTCACGCCGGACGGCGCCGTCGAGGAGTACGAACTGCCGGGGCCGGCCGGTTCTGAGCCCCACGGTCTGGTGGTCGGCCCGGACGGTACGGTCCACGTGGCGCTGGAGATCGGCGCGATCGCGCGGCTGGGAGCGGGAGACCGGTGAACAACGAGGGCGTACGGCGCAGTTACGACACCGTGGCCGAGGAGTACGCCGCCCGGCTGCACGACGAGCTGGCCGGCAAGCCGCTCGACCGGGCGCTGCTCGCCGCGCTGTTGGAGCAGACGGAGCGTGGCGCGGCGATCGCCGACCTCGGCTGCGGCCCGGGCCACGTCGCGGCCTGGCTCGCCGAGCACGGCGCGCGGACGGTCGGCGTCGACCTGTCACCCGGCATGGTGGCGGTGGGCGGCTCGCGTTACCCGAAGGTCGAGTTCATCCAGGGCGACCTGCGGGAACTGCCCGCCGAGGACGGCGAGTTCGGGGCCGCCGTCGCCCTCTACTCGATCATCCACCTGGCTCCCGAGGACCTCCCCCTCGCCTTCGCCGAGGCCCACCGCGTCCTGCGCCCCGCGGGCCTGCTGCTCGTCTCCTTCCACGTCGGCGAGGAGACCCGGCACCTGGACGAGTGGTGGGGACACGACGTGGACGTGGACTTCCACTTCCTCGACCCGGCTCGGATCGTCACCCTGCTGGAGGCCGCCGGCTTCACCGTGGAAGCCCGGCTGGAACGCGCCGCGTACCCCACGGAGGTGGAGACGCGGCGCGCCTACCTCCTCGCGCGCCGCGCGTGACCGGTCAGGCCTTGACCGTGATCGGGCGGTGGGGGAGCGGGCTGGAGTAGACGACGCTGGTGGTGACCGAGCCGAGCCCGGCGACGCGGCCCATCGTCGACTCCAGGTCGCGCATCGAGCGGGCGACGACCTTCAGCACGAAGCAGTCCTCACCGGTCACGTGGTGGGCCTCCAGGATCTCGGGCGTGAGCGCGACCAGGTCGTGGAACGGCTTGTAGTTCGGCGTCGGGTAGCGGAGGCGGACGAACGCCAGGATGCCGAAGCCGAGCCGTTCCGGGTCCACCACGGCCGCGTACCCCTGGATCACCCCGCTCTCCTCCAGCCGCCGCACGCGCTCGGTGACGGCGCTGGCGGACATGGAGACGGTCCGGGCCAACTCCGCGTAGCTGGCCCGGCCGTCCCGCTGGAGGGCCTCCAGGATGCGCATGTCGGTCTCGTCGAAGGAATCAGCGGTCATGAGCGATTCATAGCACGGAATCCCCGGCCGGTGGCCAGGAAGGCCGGCGATCGCCCGTTCCATGGCGCGGGCGTGCGCCGTAGCGTCCTTCCCATGACGAACAGCACCGCCAGTCCCGCCCTGCGCACGCCGCCCGCCGCCCCCGCCGAGGCCGCGGCGTTCTTCACCGCCCGCCTCACCTTCCAGGCCGACGTCTCGGACGTCCGGGCCTCACTCGTCTCCGGCGACCCCGGCTTCGTCCTGGTCGACTCGCGCGGCGCCGAGGGCTGGCGGCAGGGCCACGTGCCGGGTGCGGTCCACCTGCCCACCGCCGACATACCCGCCCGGGCGGCGAGCCTGCTCGACCCGGCCGTCCCGGTCATCACCTACTGCTGGGGCCCCGGCTGCGACGGCGCCACCCGCGCCGCGCTCGCCCTCGCCCTGCTCGGCTACCGCGTCAAGGAGTTGATCGGCGGCATCGAGTACTGGATCCGCGAGGGCTTCCCGGTGGAGACCGCGACCGGCGCCATCGAGCAGCGCGAGCCCGACCCGCTGACGGTGCCGGTCGGCTCGGTCAGCTGCGCCTGCTGAGGCCGTCGGCGTCCCGCCACCAGACGAAGACCTCGGTGCTCGGCTGGCGTTCGGAGAACCGCCCCGCGGGCGACGCCTCGTTCAGGAGCCGGCGCAGGTCGGCCTCGAAGCCGTCCCGGTCCGTGCCGAACAGGTGCGGGGCCGAGAACGACATCGAGAAGACCCCGGCGACGACGTCGTCGACCGTGCGTTCCAGCGCCTGACCGCCGGGCACGACATGGCGACCGGGGCCGTGGAACCCGGCCCGCCGGAAGACCTCGGCCTCCCCGCCGGGCGTGCCGTGCCGCAGCACCCCGCGCCCGGCCCGCCGGACCGGACCCAGGTACCGCCTGACCAACTCGTCGATCGCCGGGTAGGGCACGGCCGGGTGCGGGAGCCCGTCGACGGACCGGGTCTCCGTCTTGAGGTCCGAGATGTGCACCAGCGCCCCGCCGGGCCCGAGCATCTCCCGGACCGTGGCCGCCACCAGGTCGCGGTCCATCCAGTGGAAGGACTGGGCGAAGCTCGCGACGGTGAAGGTGCCGAGCCCGGCGGGCAGCTCCTCGGCCGTGGCCCGCACCCACCGGGCCTTCCCGGCCACCCCCGCCTCGGCTGCCCCTCGCTCGGCCTCGGCGAGCATCCCACCGTCCGGGTCCACCCCGACGATCTCGGCGAACAGGTGCGCCAGGCTCAGGGCGACGGTGCCGGGACCGCACCCCACATCGAGGAGCCGCCCCCGCCCGTCCAGCCGTAGGGCGTCGGCGAGCGCCTCGGCCAGACCGGGCGCGTACGGCAGCCGCCCGCGCCGGTAGTACGGGGCCGCGCCCGCGAACAACGTCTCGTCCCACTCCCAGCCGGCCACCATGCCGCCACCGTCCTCACCGAGATCATCCGCCTGCCCGGCGGCCGATGGTCCCACGCCGGCCCGGGACGGCGCCGCCCGATTTCCGACCGGCGGCCCGAGAGGCGCCCGAGGACGCGGACGGCCAGGGCGTGGGCAACAGCTCACGCCACGGGCCGACGGTGGCGAACATGGCCTCCATGCTGGCGAGTGAGGGCCCGTGGAACCGCGCGGCGGCGGCCGTGCAGTCCGCGGCGACGGCGATGTCGAAGCCACGCTCGACGCCCGACCGCACCGTCGACTCGACGCAGTAGTTCGTCAGCACTCCGCCGACCACGAGCCGGTCGACCCCCAGCGCCCGGAGCATGGGCTCCAGATCGGTGTGGAGGAACGCGTCGTAGCGGCTCTTGTCGACGACCACGTCGCCGGGTTCGGGCCTGAGCTCGGCCACCACCTCGGCGTCCCAGCTGCCGCGGGCGAGCATCCGCGGGTCCACGGCGAGCACCGGGGCGAAGGCCGCGCGTATGCGGGGGGACATCTCCGGGGCGTTCTCGCGATAGACGTGCCGCGTGTAGACGACCGGCAGTCCGGTGGCACGGGCCGCTTCGACGAGCCCGACCATGGCGTCGACGACCGCGTCGACGCCGGGGACGCCAAGTCCGGCGCGGGGCACGGAGCCGTCGGGGTGGACGAAGCCGTTCTGCATGTCGATGACGAGGATCGCGGTGGCGGACATCGTGGGCTTCTCCTCTTCCGGTGTGGCGGTGGGTTGGCTCAGGCCTGGGCGGTGGGGCGGACGACGATGTCCCCCACGTCCACCCCGTCCGGCTGCTCGACGGCGAACGCGATGGCACGGGCCACCGCTTCCGGAGCGAGCCCGATCTCGTCCATCCTCGCGACGATCCGGGCCTTCACCTCGGGGAGCAAGGGGTCCGCGAAGTTCGTGCGGACGTAGCCAGGTGACACGACGGTCACCCGCAAACTGCCCCCGGCCTCCTGCCGCAGCCCCTCTGAGACGGCTCGGACGGCGTTCTTCGTGGCCGCGTACACCGACATCAACGGACTGACGGTCAGTCCCGCCACAGACAGCGTGTTGACGAAGTGCCCCGACCGCTGCTCGCGGAAGACGGGCAGCGCGGCGGCGATCCCGTACAGCACGCCCTTCAGGTTGACGTCGATCATCTCCTCCCAGTCCTCGACGCGGAGTTCGTCGAGCGGGGAGATCAGGCCGACGCCCGCGTTGCTGACGAGGACGTCGAGCTTTCCGAAGCGTTCGCGCGCCACGCGGACGAGGCCGGCCAGGTCCTCGCGCCGCCTCACGTCCGTGCGGACCCAGGCGACCTCGCCACCGGTCTCCTCGACGCGGGCGGCCACGGCGGCGAGGCGGTCCGGACGACGTGCTCCCAGGACGACGCTCGCGCCGCGCCCGGCGAGCAGGAGTGCGGTCGCCTCGCCGATGCCGCTGCTCGCGCCCGTGATGGCCACGACTTTGCCAGCCGTTCCCGACATGGTGAATGGTCCTTCCTGACGAGGGCAGCCCTGCGGGTGCCCCGGAGTGAAAGTGGAGGCATCGCCACTTAGGCGTGTAACGTAAGTGGAGACGCCTCCACTTGGCAAGCGGTAGCGAGAGGAGAGCCCGTGACTGCTCGGGACCCAGGACGCCCACTGCGGGCTGACGCGCAGCGCAACCGGGACAAGATCCTGGCCGCCGCGGTGCGCGTCTTCACCGAGGAAGGGCTGGACGCCCACTTCGAACGCATCGCCAGGGAAGCGGGCGTCGGGAGCGGCACGCTCTACCGCAACTTCCCGACGCGCGAGGCCCTCATCGAAGCCGCCTACCGCAATGAACTGGCCCAGTTGTGCGACGCGGTCCCCGGCCTGCTGGCAGCCCTGCCGCCGCGCGAGGCGCTGCGCGCCTGGACACGGCGCTTCATGGACTACGCCACGGCCAAGTTCGGGATGGCCGACGCCCTGCAGGCCGTCGTCGCCTCGGGGACCAACCCGTACGCCCAGAGCCACCAGTTGATACAGACCGCCCTCACCTCCCTCATGGAGGCCGGCGCCGCGGCCGGTGTGATCCGGTCCGACATCAGCCCGACCGACGTGTTCGCCGCGCTCACCGGCATCGCCCTGACCTCGGCCAGGCCGGACCAGCGGGACCAGGCCGAACGTCTCCTCGACCTCACCCTGGACGGGCTGAGGCCCGTGCCGCCGCGCCCCCCCGAACACTGACGGGCCGCCGCCGGCTCCGGTCGGCGGGAGCGCCGCAAACGGCTGAGCCGACTGCGCCGTGTCCGGGCGGGGCACCATGACCGCGTGCTGATTCCCAGAGCGGTCGCGGTGGTCGTCGATGGTCGGCGGTTGCTGGTCATCAGGCGCTTCCTCAGGCGCGAGGCGTCCCGGTCCTGCGCGATGTGCGTGGGCACGGGGTGGAGGGGAGCGGTATGCCCGGGGCATCACTACGCGGTCCTGCCCGGCGGACATGTCGAGGAGGGGGAGAGCGCCGAGACGGCCGCGGTGCGCGAACTGGCCGAGGAGACGACGCTCGTGGCGCGGATCGGTCGGCTGCTGTGGACGGGCGAGCACAACGGCCGGCCGGCGTCGTACTTCCTGATGACGGACGTGTCGGGCGCCCCCGTCCTGTCCGGGCCCGAGGCCGAGGAGCACGGCCCGAACAACAGTTTCGAGCTCAGGTGGGCGGGAGCGGACGAGTTCGCATCGCTGAACCTCTATCCGGCCGATGTCCGGGAGCCGCTCGCCGAGTTGCTGCGACGGTGAGGCCGCCGGTCAGGGCAGGGCCCCGGCGCTCTCCGCCGAGGGTCCGACCGGCCGCCCGTCGTGCCACAACTCCTCGGCGTGCGCGGCGAAGCGGTCGAACATCCCGTCGTCCTGGAGACGCCGCAGGTGCAGCATGGGCGAGTCGTGGCCGACGAGCTTGGCCAGGTGTGGGGTGACCAGCATCTGGTCGTCGAACCGGAAGACCGACAGCGAGACGTGCGACTCCGCGTCGCTGAAGCGCGCCTCGATCCGCTCGGTTCCGCTGAGCCGGGCCAGGTGCTCCAGGGTGATCCGGATCCGGGTGGACACCGTCAGCGCGGTGGCCTCGACGGCCTCGCGCCGCCGCGTCACCTCGGAGTCCGGATCGCCGAGGAGGAAGCGCACGGTCGCTCCCGAGCGGGCCTTCTTCCGCAGTGCGGTCGATCGGCCTCGCCGAGCTGCTGCGCGCGTCGGTCCGGGAGGCGAACCGCCGCAGTCGTGGCGAGGCGCTGTAGCCCGCTCAAGCCAGCGCGAGCGATCCCGCTTTACCGGTTATTGACGGGCCGTTGGCCCGTTGCCATACTCGCCGTTCAGCAAGCGCTTTCCCGGCCGGTGTGCCGTATCGCGCACCGGTCTCGCCAGCCATCCGTGGCGCCGCTCGATCCCCTGGGTCCCGCTCACTCCCCGGTCGAGGACAGGCCGGTCGTGAATCGATTCAGGTTCGACGAGGTGGCGCGCGGTTCCTCCATCCCCCACCTCAGGAGTGAACGATGGGACGCAGAGCCGCAACCCCCGTCAGGAAGCGCAAGGTCACCCTTCTCCTCTCGGCCGTCGTCGCCCTCGTCACCGCCGGCGCCACGATGAGCGGTCCGGCCGCCGCCGACGACATCGGCGTCGCGGCGTGTGGCGACGGCTCGTACCAGGCCGAGGCGGTGCGGAACGGGAACACCTGGACCGCGCCGGGGTACTCCGGCACCGACATGCTCTCCGCGATGCGGGCCGCCGTGAACAGCCTGACGCCCGGCCGCACCTCCAAGCAGCGGGTGGTGGTGCGCGGTTCCGGCTCGGTGCCGGCCAACCAGTCGCTCGACCTCCCCAGTTACACCGTGCTGGACGTCTGCGGGACGATCAACTACACCGGCAGCATGGCCGCCAACCAGGCGCCCATCCGCACCCAGAACACCACCGACGTCGAGGTCCAGAACGTCTCCATCACCGGCGCGCCCTACTTCGGCATCTTCGTGCGCAACGGCACCAACATCACCCTGGGCCAGATCAACATGCAGCTCTCCGGCGGCCTCGGCATCCGGATCGACAACCACGCCAACCGCAACGTCCGCACCCGCAACGTGCGGATCGACAACGTCTTCGTCTCCGGCGCCGGCAGCCACGCGGTGGAGACCTACGGTGTCGACGGCATCACCATCGGCACGGTCACGGCCCGCAACGTCGGCGAGTCGGGGCTGCTGCTGAACGACACGATCAACGCCAACATCACCCGGGTCGACGCCGAGAACGCCGGCACCGGCACCGGCTACGCGGCCTTCCGGATGGCCAACCGCAACGGCCGGATCGGCAGCAGCTACCCGGTGAACATCCGGGTCGGCGAGGTGATCGCCAGGGGCGGCGGCCGTGGCATCTTCTGCGTCTCGGAGAGCGGCGGCGCGGTCATCGACCGGGTGACCATCTCCAACACCGGGAACAACGCCATCCTGATCGAGAACTGCTACGGCGTGAACATCGCCGCCCAGGGCGGCACGATCAGCGGCGGGGGAGGGGTGCGGATCGCGGCCCGCTCGGAGTTCCCGAACACCAGCGACATCACGCTGCAGAACCTCACGCTCACCAACAACTCGCTCACCGAGAACCCCTGCGGCATCCGGATCACCTACCGTAACCTCACGCTGAACAACAGCAGCCGCAGCACCTGCAGTTGAGCAGGTGGTCCGGGCCCGTTCCGGCGGCGCGGCGGAGCGTCGCCGCCGGGACGGCAAGCGATTTCCGTCAGAACCGTTGACGTGGCCGCGGACCGGACTTACGTTCGTCCGCGGCACACGTCATACGCCGTATGCCATACATGAGACGTCATATACGAGATACGAGATTCGAGAACCCAGTCGCGTGAACGCTCCGCTGTCCGGCGCCGTGCCGGTGCCGATACCGTCCCGCACCCAGTTCGTCCTCGAGCACCTGACGCGGGCGATCCTGACCGGCGTCCTGGAACCCGGTTCCCCGCTGGTCGAGAACGAACTCGCCGCGCGGTTCGGGGTCTCCAAGACGCCGGTCAGGGAGGCGCTGAAGACGCTGGCCGGGCGCGGGCTCGTGGTGATGAGCGAGTACCGGGGCGCCTGGGTGCGGACCGTGGACGCCGCCATGGCCCGCTCCGTCTACGACGTCAGGCTGCTGCTCGAACCGGAGGCGCTGAGTCGCACCGTGGCCTCCGGCGGGGACCTGGCGGTGGCGCACGCCGCGCTCGACCGCGCGGACGCCGCGGCCGACACCGCGGAGCGTTCCCTGGCCAACCGGGACTTCCACCGGGCGCTCTACGTGCCCTGTGGGAACCCGCTGCTGGTCAGGATGCTGGACGACCTGCGCGACCAGGCGGCGCTCGTCTCCTCCTTCGCCTGGCAGACCCGGCCCACCTGGGACCGGGAGGCCGACGAGCACCGGGCGATCCTCGCCCGCGCCGAGGAGGGCGACGCGCCGGGCGCGGCCGAGCTGCTGCGCGAACACATCCTGGCCTTCGTCCGTCGCGCCTTCCCGGCGGAGGCGGCGGCGGACGACGGCCGACAGCGAGAACCTGAGCACGACCGACAGGAAGAGGCGCGATGAACGACTTCGCGGCGCAGCGAGCCGCACTCGCCGATGTGGTGGCCATCACCGTCAGCCCCTTCGACGCCGAAGGGGCGTTCGACGGAGACGTCTACCGGACGCTGGTGCGCCGGCTCGTGGACGGCGGGGTCCGCACCCTGACCGCCAACGGCAACACCAGCGAGTTCTACTCCCTGACGCTGGAGGAGCGGCGCGTCCAGACCGAGCTGACGGTCGCCGAGGCCGGTTCCGAGGCGCAGGTCGTCGTCGGCGTCGGCCACGACGCGGTGACGGCCGCCGCCGCGGCTCGGCACGCGGCCGAGTCCGGGGCGTCGATGGTGATGGTGCACCAGCCGGTGCACCCGTACGTCTCGCAGGACGGCTGGGTGGACTACCACCGGATCATCGCCGAGGCGGTGCCCGAGCTCGGCGTGGTGCCGTACATCCGCAACCCGGCGATCGAGGGCGCCTCGCTGGCGCGGCTCGGCGAGGCGTGCCCCAACGTGATCGGCGTGAAGTACGCGGTGCCGGACCCGGTGCGGTTCTCGACCGTCGCGCGGGAGGCCGGCCTGGACCGCTTCGTGTGGGTGGCCGGCCTCGCCGAGCTGTACGCGCCGGCGTACTTCGCGTGCGGCGCGACCGGCTTCACCTCGGGCCTGGTCGGGGTCGCGCCCGCGATCTCCCTGGAGATGCTGCGCGCGCTGCGCGCCGGCGACTACCCGGCGGCGATGAAGGTGTGGGACCGCATCCGGCTCTTCGAGGAGCTGCGGGCGGCCCGGCAGGCGGCCAACAACGTGACGGTGGTCAAGGAGGCCTTGTCGGCGCTCGGCCTGTGCCGGCGCGACATCCGCCCGCCGAGCGCGGTCCTCCCGGAGGCGGAACGGGCGGCGGTCGCGGCGATCGTCGAGGGGTGGGAGGTCGCGTGAGCACCGCCGACGACGAACCGCGCCGCAGGCGCCCCGAGACGCTACGAAGCCACCAGTGGTACGGCACGGACGGCTTGCGGACGTTCAGCCACCGGGCCAGGACCCGGCAGCTCGGGTACCTGCCGGAGGAGCACCTCGGCAAGCCGGTGATCGCGATCCTCAACACCTGGTCGGACATCAACCCCTGCCACCAGCACCTGCGCGAGCGCGCGCAGGCCGTGAAGCGCGGGGTGTGGCAGGCCGGCGGTTATCCGCTGGAGTTCCCGGTGGCGACGCTGTCGGAGACGTTCCAGAAGCCGACGCCGATGCTCTACCGCAACCTCCTGGCCATGGAGACCGAGGAGCTGCTGCGCTCCTACCCGGTGGACGGCGTCGTGCTGATGGGCGGCTGCGACAAGACGACGCCCGCGCTGATGATGGGTGCGGCCAGCGCCGACCTGCCGGCCGTCTTCGTGCCCGCCGGGCCGATGCTGCGCGGCCACTGGCGCAACGAGACGCTCGGCTCCGGCACGGACATGTGGAAGTACTGGGACGAGAAGCGCGCCGGCCGCATCGGCGACCGCGAGATGGGTGAGCTGGAGAACGGCCTCGCCCGCTCGCCCGGCACCTGCATGACCATGGGCACGGCCTCCACCATGACCTCGGCCGTCGAGGCGCTCGGCCTGACCATCCCGGGCGCGGCCGCCATCCCGGCGGTGGACTCGGGCCACGAGCGGATGGCCGCCGCCGCCGGGCTGCGAATCGTGGGACTGGTCAACGAGGGCGTCACCCTCTCCCGCTACCTGACCCGGGAGGCGTACGAGGACGCCATCGCGACCGTGCTGTCGCTCGGCGGCTCCACCAACGCCGTCATCCACCTGATCGCGATGGCCGGACGCTCCCAGGTGGACATCGACCTGGACGACTTCGACCGCATCGCGCGCAAGGTGCCGGTGCTCGCCGACGTACGGCCGGGCGGCCGGTACCTGATGGAGGACTTCTACTACGCGGGCGGCCTGCCGGGGCTGCTGGCCAGGCTCGGCGAGGCCGGGCTGCTGCACCTGGACCGGCCCACCATCACGCACGCCACGATGCGCGAGCAGTTGGCGGGCGCGCTGGTCCACGACGACGAGGTGATCCGCCCGTTGGACAACCCGGCGGCCGAGCAGGGCGGCCTGGCCGTGCTGCGCGGCAACCTGGCCCCGGACGGTGCCGTGATCAAGCACATCTCGGCCGAGCCGCACCTGCACCGGCACACCGGGCCCGCCGTCGTCTTCGACGACTACCGCACGATGCAGCGGACCATCAACGACCCCGAGCTGAACATCACCAAGGACCACGTGCTGGTGCTGCGCGGCTCGGGCCCGCTGGGCGGTCCCGGCATGCCGGAGTACGGCATGTTGCCGATCCCCGACTACCTGCTGAAGGAGGGCGTCACCGACATGGTGCGGCTCTCCGACGCCCGGATGAGCGGCACCAGTTACGGCGCCTGCGTGCTGCACATCGCGCCCGAGTCGCACGTCGGTGGCCCGCTGGCGCTGGTGGAGAACGGCGACCTGATCACGCTCGACGTCGAGGCCAGGGTGCTGCGCCTCGAGGTGGACGACGAGGAGCTGGCCCGCCGCCGCGCCGCGTGGACGCCGCCGCCCGAGCGCTACGGGCGCGGCTACGGGGCGCTCTACCAGGAGCACATCACCCAGGCCGACACCGGCTGCGACTTCGCGTTCCTGTCCCGACCCGGGGAGGTGCCCGAGCCCTACGCCGGCTGAGCGGCCGGGAAGGCCACGAAAGCTTGAACGCTTCGAGAGGTAACGATGGCAATCGCGCACCAGGAACGGCCGAGCTGGCCCAGGCGCCGCCGCCGGACCGGAAGCACGTCTCGCTCTCTGCCCTACCCGCTGATCGCCCCCGCCGGGCTGCTGGTGCTGGGCTTCATCGCCTTCCCGATCCACAACTCGGCCACGCGCTTAAGCCGCCGCCTCGCCGACGCCGGCATCGGCGAGTACGGGCCGCCACCGTGCCGTCCACGCCGCCCTTCGTTCAGCGTCTGCTGATCGCCGGCTTCGGCGCCGGGGCGGTGAAGGGATGAGGCGATGGACGAGACCACCGGTGACGGAACCACCGCACCCGCACGGAAGATGACCACGAGAGAAATGACCCGTACCAAGATGACCGAGCCGCTGCCCGTCGTGCTGGCCGGAGCCCGAGGGCACGGCAACTGGCATCTGCGCAACATCGCCCGCCTCTCGGCAGCCGGAGTGGTCCGGCTCGCCGGGATCTGCGAGCTGAAGCCGCTCACCTCCGAGGAGCTGGCCGTGCTCGGCGACGACGCGGCCGCCCCCGAGCAGTCAGCCGACCTGGGAGAGCTCCTGACCCGCACCGGCGCCCGGATCGCCGTGGTCTGCACGCCGATCCACACTCATGCCGAACTCGGCCTGCTGGCCGCCGGGCACGGCGTCCACCTGCTGCTCGAGAAGCCGCCCACGCCGTCCATGGCGGCCTTCGAGCAGTTGGCGGCCGGCGTCGCCAAGGCGGGCACCGCCTGCCAGATCGGCTTTCAGTCCCTCGGCTCGCACGCCGTCGAGGCCATCCGCGGCCTGGTCGCGGACGGCGCCATCGGCGCGGTGCGCGGGATCGGCGCGACCGGCGCCTGGGTGCGCGACGAGGCGTACTGGCGCCGCGCCCCCTGGGGCGGGCACCGCACCCTGGACGGCCGGGAGGTCGTCGACGGCGTGCTCACCAACCCCCTCGCCCACGCCACCGCCACCGCGCTGCGCATCGAGGGCTCCGACCGGGCCGAGGACGTCGCCGGCGTCGACCTCGAGCTGTACCGGATCAACGACATCGCCGCCGACGACACCTCCTGCGCCCGGATCCGCACCACCGCGGGCGGACTGATCGTGACCTCCGTGACCCTGTGCGCCGAGCGCCCGGGCGAGCCCTATGTCGTGGTGCACGGCGAACACGGCCGGATCACCTTCTGGTACAAGGCCGACGAGGTGCTGATCGAGCGCGAGGGGCACGAGCCGGAGACCGTCCGCCACGGGCGCACTGACCTGTTGGAGAACCTCGTCGCCCACCTGCGGGACGACGAGCCGCTGTTGGTGCCGCTGGAGCGCACCGGCGCCTTCACCCGCCTGGTGGAGGCGGTGCGCACCGCGCCGGAACCGGTCGAACTGCCCGCCGACGCCTGGCGCAGCGAGCCGGGCGAGCGCGGCCCGCGCCGCGTCATCCCCGGCGTCGACGAACTCACCGCGCGCGGCGCCGCCGAACTGGCCGGCTTCGCCGAACTCGGCGCGCCGTGGGCGGGCAAGGGCTGGGGGAACGTGTGACGGACCCGCACGGCGAGAGCGGCGGCAGGCCCGCGCCCACACGGCGGGCCCTGCCACGGGTGGGAACGGCCACCTTCACTCGGTTCCGGGTGCCCTGAACCCGCCGCACACACCGACCGACACCAGGGAACGGCGCACAGCAGAGGGGCCCAGCACAGCGACCACCTTCTCCGACCCAGGGAGCCGCACGATGAGCACACCCCCGACCCGCGGCGCAGCCGCAGCGACTGCCCTCCTACCTGCCGGACGGGAACAACATCTCCGAGGCCGACACCGAGCCCGACGTCCAGCGGCTCGACGAGGCCCGGGCCGAGTGGCGGGAGTACCGGGGATGACGTCACTCAGACGCCTCGCCGTGCTGGGCTGCGCCGCGTTCGGCCTCGGCCTGCTGCCGCCCGCCGCCGCCGTCGCGGAACCGGCGGCCGCCTCCTGGGACCCGGCCCGCGCCGTGCTGCGGGACGGCGACGGCTGGGGCTCGGCCGAGGGACCGGTCACCGGGGGCTCGGCCGCCGACGCCGCGCACGACTACACCGTCACCACCAGGGAGGAGCTGGCCGCGGCCCTCGCCGACGACCCGGGGGCACCGCGGATCATCCGGGTCCGCGGCACCATCGACGCCAACACCGACCCCACGGGCGCCCCGCTCGCTTGCGAGGACTACGCCACGGACGGCTACCGCCTGGACGCCTACCTGGCCGCCTACGACCCCGACACCTGGGGCGACGCCGACCCCTCGGGGCCGCTCGAGGAGGCGCGCGCCGCCTCCGAGGCCCGCCAGCGGGCCCGCGTCGTGCTCTCCGTCCCCTCGGACACCACCATCGTCGGCGAGGGGCGCGACGCCCGGCTGCTGGGCGCCACCCTCGACGTCCGGCGCCGGGAGAACGTCATCGTCCGCAACCTCACCTTCGAGGACACCTTCGACTGCTTCCCGCAGTGGGACCCGACCGACGGCGAACTCGGCGCGTGGAACTCGGAGTACGACAGCCTGGTGCTGTACGGCTCGCGCCGGGTCTGGGTGGACCACAACACCTTCACCGACGGCCGCCGCCCGGACGCCGACCAGCCGAGCTACTTCGGCCGCCCTTTCCAGCAGCACGACGGGCAGTTGGACGTGGTGCGCGGCTCCGACCTCGTGACGGCGAGCTGGAACGTGTTCACGGAGCACGACAAGACGCTGCTGATCGGCAACGGCGACGGCGCGGGCGCCGACGACCGGGGCAGGCTGCGGGTGACGCTGCACCACAACCTGTTCCACAACGTCAACTCCCGCACGCCGCGCGTCAGGTTCGGGCAGGTCGACGTCTACAACAACCACTTCAGGCAGGACCCGGGCGCCGCGTACAGCTACTACTGGGGCGTCGGCCTGGAGTCGGCGCTGGTCGCCGAGTACAACGCCGTGACGTTGCCCGAGGGGATCACCCCGGCCGAGGTCATCCGCCGGTGGAACCCCGGCACCTCGATGACCGAACACGGCAACCGGGTCGACGGCCGTCCCGTCGACCTGCTGGCGGCGTACACCGCCGCGAACCCGGACGCCCCGATAGGCGCGGGCGCCGGCTGGACCCCGACGCTGCGCTCCCGGGTCGACCATCCCCTGGTGGTCCCGGCGCTCGTGGGCGGGTGGGCGGGCGCCGGCCGGCTGCCGACCAGGTAGGTGAGGAGAGGCGAGATGACGACGATCGAGACCGCCGTGTGGGGCACGGTCGCCCCGGGGTACGAGCCGGTGCGCGAGGAGTTCGCGGCGGTGCTGGCCGGCGAGCCCGGGCTCGCCGGCCAGCTGGCCGCGCGGGTCGACGGCCGGCAGGTGGTCGACCTGTGGGGCGGTCCCGACCTGGCGGGGGACTCGCTGCTGGGCGTCTTCTCCTCCACCAAGGGCATCGCCTTCCTCGCGGTCGCGCTCCTCGTCCAGGAGGGCCTGCTCGACCTGGACCGTGAAGTCCGGGCCTACTGGCCGGAGTTCGCCGCCGCGGGCAAGGCGGGCGTGACGGTGCGCGAGCTCCTCGGCCACCGGGCCGGCCTGGTCGGCGTCGACGGCGGCTTCTCGCCGGCCGAGGTCGCCGACGACGCGGTGATAGCCGAGCGGCTGGCCCCGCAGCGGCCGTACTGGCGGCCCGGGGCCGCCTTCGGCTACCACTCGCTGACCATCGGCGCGCTGGCCGGCGAGCTGGTCCGGCGGGTCTCGTCCGTCGGGCTGAAGGACTTCCACCGGAGCCGCTTCGTCGAGCCGTACGGCGTCGACTTCCACCTCGGCGTGCCGGAGGGTGAAGCAGGCCGGGGGGTGGACGTGTTGCCGCCGCTGCCGGCGGCGGAGCCGGTCGAGCCCGTGGAGCCGGACAGCGTCTCGGGCATCGCCTACAACCTCCAGCACCCCGTACAGGTCGACCTGCCGGCGCTGCCCAACCACCCGGTGGTCAGGGCCGGCGGCCCCGCGTCGGTCGGCGGCTTCGGCTCGGCCCGCGGTCTGGCGGCGCTCTACGCGGCCGCGCTCGACCTGCTGACGCCGGACACGGCGGCCGAGTGCGCGCAGCCGTACTCGGTCGGCCGTGACCTGGTGCTCGACATGGAACGCGCGTACGGGCTCGGCTTCATGGTCGCCGTGCCCTACCTCGGCGCCCGCGCCTTCGGCCACGACGGCGCCGGCGGCTCGATGGCCTTCGCCGACCCCGCGGCCGGCCTGGCCTTCGGCTACACCCGCCGCCGAGTCCCCACCCCCGGCGGTGCCGGCCCCGACGCGACCCGGCTGGCCAAGACGGTCCGCGCCTGTGCGGGTTCGCTTCGCTGATCAGGCCGTGCCCGCCCTGGCCGCACCTTCGGCGCGGCCAGGGCGGGCACCATGCGGTGTTGGCCTTACGCTGCCCGCGCCACGGCTGACGCCCCTTCGAGGCACGGTGTTGGCCCGACCGCCAGTCGGCGGACGCGGCACCAGGGAGCGACGGCGGCCGGGCCGCTATGCTGCGGCCCGCGCCACGGCTTCGCCGCGCGGCGCACGCGCGGCGCCACCGCGTCAGTGGGGCCAGATGGGCGGCTCGGTGACGAAGTGGCCGCCGAGGCGTGCCTGTTCGGGGCGGGTGAGGTCGAGCTCGCCGTGCTCGGCGACCAGCTTCTCGGCGAACTGCTCGGAGTCGTCCTGTGGTTCGTAGCCGATGGCCCTGGCCGTGGAGAGGTCCCAGACCGACCGCGTGTTGGCCGAGGAGCCGTAGACCACGGTGTGGCCGACGCCGGGGGAGCTCAGCGCCGCGTCGAAGAGCCGGGCGCCGTCGGCGGGACTGAGCCAGACCGACAGCATCCGGACCGAGGTGGGCTCGGGGAAGCAGGAGCCGATGCGGACCGAGACGGTCTCGATGCCGTGCTTGTCCCAGTAGAGCTGGGCCAGGTCCTCGCCGAAGCACTTGGAGAGACCGTAGAAGGTGTCGGGCCTGCGGGGCGTGTCGACCGGCACCGGCGGTTCGCCGGGCGCCGGCCAGGGGGTGAAGCCGACGGCGTGGTTGCTGGACGCGAACACCACGCGCCGCACGCCCTCTTCGCGGGCCGCCTCATAAAGGTTGTACGTACCCTCGATGTTGGCCCGGAGGATCTTCTCGAAGGACGACTCCAGGGAGATGCCCGCGAGATGGAGGACGGCGTCGACGCCGCGCACCGCCTCCCGCAGGGCGTCCCGGTCGCCGAGGTCGGCGACGATCGCGTCGGGAGCGCCGGGCACCGGCACCAGGTCGAGGCTCCGCAGCCGGTAACCGAACCGCGGCAGCAGCTCACGCATCAGCGTGCCGACGCCCCCCGCGGCGCCGGTGAGGAGAACGGTGCGTTCAGCGTGCTCGGCCGCGACCATCGTCAGCTCCGTTCCGATTGTTATCGTTCATATATGGGGACAACCTAGGGGGTGGCTCCGCCCTCGTCAACGACATCTTGACCTGCTCATTGCGGCTCATCTAGCGTGTTCGTTCAGCTATGTGGACACCCGTCACAAACGTGCACCGGCGGGCAGCCTCGCAGAGAGACTCGCAGGGAGAATCGCATGACGGATGCCGGGCTTGCTGCCCGCCTCGAAGGGCTGCTCTTCTTCCCCGTGACCCCCTTCGACGCCGCCGGCGCGCTCAACCTCGACGCCTACCGCGCCCATGTGCGCGCCGGCCTCGACGCCGGCCCGGGCGCCGTGTTCGCCGCCTGCGGCACGGGTGAGTTCCACGCGCTGACTCCCGACGAGTACGAGCGCTGCGTCGCCACCGCCGTCGAAGTCGCCGCCGGCGCCGTCCCGGTGATCGCCGGCGTCGGCTACGGCACCGCCGTCGCCGCCGACTTCGCGCGCCGCGCCGAGGCCGCGGGCGCCGACGGGCTGCTGGTCCTGCCGCCCTACCTGGTCAGGGCGGGACAACGCGGCCTGTTGCGGCACTACACCGCGCTGGCCGACGCCACCGGCCTCCAACTCATCGTCTACCAGCGGGACAACGCCGTCCTCACCCCGGAGACCGTGGCCCGGCTCGCCGGCGACCCGCGGATCATCGGCCTGAAGGACGGCGTCGGCGACCTCGACCTGCTCCAGCGCGTCATCTCCGCGGTCCGCACCGCCCACCCGGACCGTCCGGAGTTCCGCTACTTCAACGGCCTGCCGACCGCCGAACTCACCGGCCCCGCCTACCGGGGCCTGGGCGTCACCCTCTACTCGTCGGCCGTCTTCTGCTTCGTCCCGGAGATCGCCCTCGCCTTCCACGCCGCGCTCGGCCGGGACGACCACGCCACCGTCCGCCGCCTGCTCGACGGCTTCTACCGCCCCCTGGTCGAGCTGCGTGATCGGGGCAGTGGCTACGCCGTCTCCCTCGTGAAGGCCGGCGTCCGGCTGCGCGGCCTGGACGTCGGCGAGGTGCGCGCCCCGCTCGCCGAGCCCGAGCCGGCGCACGTCGCCGAGCTGGCCGCCCTGATCGACACCGGACTGAAGCTGATCGACCCCGAGGTGACCCCCTGATGCGCGCCGGAGCCTTCCTCTACCCCTGGGACGTCGTGGCCGACCCGGCGGCCGCCGACCGCGTCGCCGAGCTCGGCGTGGCCCAGGCCACTCTCGCCTCGGCCTACCACTCCACCCGCGCCCTGACCCCGCGCCACCCGGGACACCGGATCGTCACCGCCCGGCACTCCGCCGTCTACTACCCGCCGGACGAGGCCCGCTGGGCCGGCCGCCGGTTGCGGCCGCACCGCCAGGGCTGGGTGCCGGGCGACGACCCGTTCGGCGAGGCGGCGGAGCGGCTCGCCGCGGCCGGCGTGGAGACGCACAGCTGGGTGATCCTGGCCCACAACAGCCAGGTCGGCGGCGAGCACCCCGAGTCGACCGTGGTCAGCGCGACCGGCGACCGGTACCCGTGGGCGTTGTGCGTCGCCCGACCCGAGGTCCGCGAGTACGCCGCCACCCTGGCCGCCGAGGCCGCCGTGCGCCCCGGCACGGCCGGCGTCGAGCTGGAGTCCTGCGGCTGGTACGGGCTCGACCACCTGCACGCCCACGACAAGATCGGCGGCGCCTCGCTCGGCCCGGTCGGCGGCCAGCTGATGTCGCTGTGCTTCTGCGGGGTCTGCCGCGACGGCTACGCCGAGCACGGCGCCGACCCGAGGGAGCTGCGGGAGGCCGTGGTGCGCGCCCTGGTCCCGTTCTGGACTGGCCGGGACCGCCCCGAGCCGCCGGCCCGCCACGCCGAGTGGGCGGCCGTCGTCGAGCTGATCGGCGAGGAGCCGGCCGCCGCGGCCGCCGGCTGGCGGACCGCCGTGGCGCGCGCCTTCCAGCGCGAGACGGTGGCCGCCGTCCGGGCCGCCGCGCCCGCCGGCTTCCGGGTGCTGCTGCACGCCGAGCCCGACTGGTTCCGGCTGGGGGCCAACGTCGGCGTCGACCCGGCCGACGTGCTGGCGCACGCCGACGGCGTCGTCGTGCCGGCCACCGGCGACGACGCGGCCAGGGCGGCGACGCTCGGGCCCTTCGTCCCGCACCTTGGTCCCGGCGCTACGCTGGCCGCGAACTTCCAGGTCGTCGCCGGGATGGGTGGCCGACCGCACGCGCTGGCCGCCGACGCCGCGCACGCGGCCGCGCTCGGCGCCACCGAGCTGCGGCTTTACCACGCGGGCCTGGCCACGACGGACGACCTCGACGCGGTGCGGGAGGCGCTGGCGAAGCTCTGACGACCGCCGGAGGGCCGCTGGGCGGCAGTTCGGTAACGGTGCGGCATCGTGTTACACGTGGAAAACCCACGAACCTCACTGAGCGGGCACAATCCCTCAGTCCCCACCCGTCAGTCGTCAAGGATTCAACGATGCCGTCACCGCCGCTCTCCCGCCTGGACTCCTACTTCCAGATAACCGAGCGGGGCTCCACCATCGGCCGGGAGATACGCGGCGGCTTCGCCACGTTCTTCACCATGGCCTACATCCTGGTGTTGAACCCGATCATCCTGGGCGGGGCGACCGACATCAACGGCGACCAGCTCTCCTTCCCGCAGCTGGTCACGGTCACCGCGCTGGTCGCCGCCGTGATGACCGTGCTGATGGGCGTCACCGCCAACCTCCCGCTCGCGCTCGCCGCCGGCCTCGGCATCAACGCCATGGTCGCCTTCCAGATCGCGCCCCGGATGACCTGGCCGGAGGCCATGGGCCTGGTGGTGCTCGAGGGCGTCATCCTGTGTCTGCTGTCCGCCACCGGCTTCCGCGAGTCCGTGATGAACGCCATCCCCATGGCGCTCAAGCAGGCCATCGGCGTCGGCATCGGCCTGTTCATCGCGCTCATCGGCTTCGTCGACGCCGGCTTCGTCACCGGCCACGAGGGGGCCCCGCCGCTCTCGCTCGGCGCCGGCGGCGAACTCGCCGGCTGGCCCGCCCTCGTCTTCTGCTTCGGCGTGCTGCTGACCCTCGCGCTGCTGGCCCGCAGGACCAGGGGCGCCATCCTGATCAGCATCCTGGCCACCACCGTGCTGGCCATGGTCATCAACGCCGTCGCCGACATCGACGAGGCCGCCTGGGGCCTGTCCGTGCCCAGCCTCCCCGACGACATCGTCGCCAGCCCCGACTTCGGCCTGCTCGGCCAGTTCAGCCTGTTCGGCGCGTTCGGCGAGATCAGCCTCATCACCGTCGTGCTGCTGGTCTTCACGCTCTTCCTGACCGACTTCTTCGACACCATGGGCACCGCCGTCGCCGTCAGCGGCGAGGCCGGGCTGCTCGACGAGCGCGGCCGGGTGCCGCGGCTCGGCCGGATGCTGTTCGTGGACGGCCTGGCCGCCGCGGCCGGCGGCGCCGCGTCCGCCTCCTCCAACACCTCGTACATCGAGTCGGCCGCGGGCGTCGGCGAGGGCGCCCGTACCGGCTTCGCCAACCTGGTGACCGGCGGCCTGTTCGCGCTGGCGCTGTTCTTCTCGCCGCTGGCCGCCGTCGTCCCCTCGCAGGCCGCGGCCCCCGCGCTGGTGGCGGTCGGCTTCCTGATGATGCTCCAGGTCGGCGCGATCAACTGGACCGACCACACGCTGGCCATCCCGGCCTTCGTCACCATCGTCGTGATGCCGTTCACCTACTCCATCACCAACGGCATCGGCGCCGGCTTCGTCGCCTACGTCGTGATGAAGGTGGTCACCGGCCGCACCCGCGAGGTCAACTGGCTGGTGTGGATCACCGCGGCGCTGTTCGCCGTCTACTTCGCGATCGACCCGGTCAGGCAGGCCCTCGGCGTCGGCTGACCCCGGCGGCCGGCGACGGCCCCGGCACCACTGACCGCCGCGCGGCTCAGAGGTGCCGGGTCGCCATCGCCAGCCGGTCGCGCGCGTCGAACAGCGCCTCCTTGACCAGCTGCTCGTGTGCCGGGGTGAGCCTGGCCACCGGTACTGAGCAGCTGACCGCGTCCCGGGCCGGGGTCCGGTAGGGGATGGCGACGCCGAAGCAGCTCAGGCCCAGCGTGTTCTCCTCGCGGTCCACCGCGTAGCCGCGCTCCCGCACCTCGTGCAGCTCCTCGATCAGCCGCTCCCGGTCGGTGATGGTGTGCTCGGTCAGCCGCTCCAGCGTCTCGGGCAGCAGCTTGCGCACCTGTTCGTCGGTGTGGGTGGCGAGCAGCGCCTTGCCGAGCGAGGTGGAGTGCGCCGGCAGTCGGCGGCCGACCCGGGTGAAGGGGCGCAGGTAGTGCTCGGAGGCGCGGGTGGCCAGGTAGACGACGCTGGTGCCGTCCAGCCTGGCCAGGTGGATGGTCTCGGTGGTGTCGTCGGAGAGCCGGTCGAGCGTCGGCCGGGCCGCCGCCACCACCTCGTCACCGTCGATGTACGAGGTGCCCACGAGCAGCGCGCGCACCCCGATCCCGTAGCGGGTGCCGGTGGCGTCCGTCTCGACCCAGCCGAGGTCGACCAGGGTGCGCAGCAGCATGTACAGGCTGGACTTGGGGTACCCGACCGCCGCCTGCACGTCCGCCAGGGAGTGCATGCCGGGGCGTCCGGCGAAGAACTCCAGCAGTTCCACCGTGCGCACGGCCGACTTGACCTGGGGCGCCCCCGCCGTCTCGCTCGCTGACACCGACCTTGACCCCCTTGTTCGCGCCGCTATAGAGTCCCCAGGGATATTCACATACAGGGACGATGTTCAGAATCTCGAACACTAGCATGTGCCCGGCAGGAGGAGCGATTCCGGTGGCAGTACCAGTGTGGAGCGTGGACCCGCGGACCGGGAAGCAGCGGGAGCAGGTGGCGACCGAGGCGACCGCGGCGGAGGTCGATGCCGCCGTCCGGGCCGCCCACGCCACCAGGGCCGCGCTCGCCGACCGCGACACCCGCATCGCGCTGCTGCGCGCCGCGGCCGACCAACTGGAGGCCGACGGCGAGGCGATCATCGCCGCCGCCGACGCCGAGACCGCCCTGGGCACTGCCCGCCTCACCGGCGAACTCGGCCGCACCACGGGCCAGTTGCGCGCCTTCGCGGACGAGGTCGCGGACGGCGGCTACCTGGACGTCATCATCGACCACGCCGACGGCTCCCTCACTCCGCCCCGCCCCGACCTGCGCCGGTACAAGATCCCGCTGGGCGTCGCCGCCGTCTACTCCGCCTCCAACTTCCCGCTGGCCTTCTCCGTCCCGGGTGGCGACACCGCGAGCGCGCTGGCCGCCGGCTGCCCCGTGGTCGTCAAGGCGCACCCCGACCACCCCGCCACCTCGGAGCTCGCCGGCGCCGCGCTGCGCCGCGCGGCCGCCCAGGTCGGCCTGCCGGAAGACGTGATCACCGTCCTGCACGGCTTCGAGGCCGGCGTCGAGCTGATCAAGCACCCGCTGGTCAGCGCCGCCGGCTTCACCGGATCCATCCGCGGCGGCCGGGCGCTGTTCGACGCCGCCGCCGCCCGCCCCACGCCCATCCCGTTCTACGGCGAACTCGGCAGCCTCAACCCGGTGGTGGTCACCGAGGCCGCCGCTGGCGAGCGCGCCGGCGAGATCGGCGGCGGCCTCGCCGGCTCGATGACCATGGGCGTCGGCCAGTTCTGCACCAAGCCGGGCCTCGTCTTCGCGCCCGCCGGCGGCGCCGGCGACGAGCTGCTCGCCGCCCTCACCAAGAAGGTCGGCGAGGCCGCCCCCGGCGTGCTGCTCGACGGCCGCATGCGCGAGGCGTTCCTGGCCGGCGTCCGCGAGCGCGCCGCGCTCGACGGCGTCGAGACCCCGGTCGCCGCGGGCCCCGGCGAGGCCAACACCGTGGCCGCCGGCTTCCTCACCGTCGACGCCGACCGGCTCGCCGCCGAGGGCGCCCACGACCTGCTGCTCGAGGAGTGCTTCGGCCCGGTCACGGTCATCGTTCGCTACGCCGACGCCGACCAGGTCACCGCCGTGCTCTCCCGGCTGCCGGGCAACCTCACCGCCACCCTCCACCTCGGCGAGGCGGAGGGCGCGGGCGAGGGCGGTCAGGGCGGCCGGCTGCTCGCCGAACTCACCCCGATCGCCGGCCGGATCCTGGTCAACGGCTGGCCCACCGGCGTGGCCGTCACCGCCGCCCAGCACCACGGCGGCCCCTACCCGGCCACCACCTCCACCTCCACCTCGGTCGGCGCCACCGCCATCGAGCGCTGGCTGCGCCCGGTCACCTACCAGAGCGCCCCGCCCGCCCTGCTGCCGCCCGAGCTGCGCGACGACAACCCGCTCGGCCTGCCGCGCCGGGTCGACGGGCACCGCGAGCACTGAGAGCGAGGGCTTCGGCCCAGCGGCTCGACCACCGTCATACAAACAGCGGAGTTCACCATTCCGGTGAATAGGCCGTATGTATGACGGTGGTCTCGCGTTCACCTTCAGGGCTTTTCGACGCCACCGACCGCCCCTAGCCTCACGTCACCGATCACCAGACGATTCAGACGCATCAGGACGTGAGGACTCGCGATGTCAGCACAGCGCCCGGTCTTTCCCGAGGTCGACCCGGACGAGGTGAGCTCCAACCCCTCAGGCAACCGGACCTTCGGGGAGGTCGTCGAGAAGCGGATGTCCCGCCGCGCGGCCCTGAAGGGCGGTACGGCCGCCGCCGCGGGCTTCCTGGTCGCCACCCAGCTCGGTGGTTCGACCGCCGTCGCCGCCGAGCCCGCGCAGGCCCCCGCCTCCCAGGGCGGCCGCCGCCCGCTGCTCGGCTTCGACCCCGTCCCGACCCACAGCGACGACACCCTCACCGTCCCCGAGGGCTACCGGACGCAGGTCCTGATCCCCTGGGGCACCCCCATCCGCCCCAGCGGCCCGCGCTGGCGCAAGGACGCCTCCAACTCCGCCGCCGAGCAGGCCGAACAGGTCGGCATGAACCACGACGGCATGCACTTCTTCCCGCTGGGCGGCGGCCGTGAGGGCAACCGGCGCGGCCTGCTCGTCCTCAACCACGAGTACGTCGACCAGCAGCTCCTCTTCCCCGACGGCGACGACGAGATCACGGCCGAGAAGGTCGCCAAGGCGGTCGCCGCACACGGCGTCAGCGTCGTCGAGATCGAGCGCCGCGACGGCACCTGGCGGGTCGCCGAGTCCCGCCGCGCCCGCCGCGTCACCGGCGACACCCCCGTCGACTTCTCGGGCCCGGTCCGCGCCAACCACCCCAGCCTGCGCGCCGCCGACGCCCCGGCCGGCACCCTCAACAACTGTTCCAACGGCTACACCCCGTGGGGCACCTACCTCACGTGCGAGGAGAACTGGAACAACTACTTCGGCACCGAGGACGCCGACTGGCAGCCGACCACCAGCCAGTCCCGCTACGGCGTCTCGCGGACCGGCGGCGGCTACCGCTGGCACGAGGCCGACTCCCGCTTCGACCTGGCCGCCAACCCCAACGAGGTCAACCGCTTCGGCTGGGTCGTCGAGATCGACCCGACGAAGCCGGACGCCAAGCCGGTCAAGCGCACCGCGCTCGGTCGCATCAAGCACGAGGGCTGCACGGTCACCGAGTCCCGCGGCCGCGTCGTCGCCTACACCGGTGACGACCAGGACGGCGACTACATCTACAAGTTCGTCGGCGACGGCAGCTGGCGCGTGCAGCGCGCCCTCGGCCGCAGCCCGCTCGACCACGGCACCCTCTACGTCGCCCGCTTCGAGGACGACGGCACCGGCGAGTGGCTTCCCCTGGTCCACGGCCGCGGCCCGCTGACCCGCGCCAACGGCTGGGCCGACCAGGCCGACGTGCTGCTGCGCACCCGCGAGGCCGCCGACGCGGTCGGCGCCACCAAGATGGACCGCCCCGAGTGGATCGCGGTCAACCCGCGCAACCAGGACGTCTACTGCACGCTGACCAACGGCAGCGGCTGGAACAGCGCGGTCAGCCCGCGCAAGCCCAACCCGTACGGGCACATCGTCCGGTGGACCGAGCACCGGCGCGACAACACCGCCACCACCTTCGAGTGGGACATCTTCGTGCTCGCCGGCGACCCCGAGTACGACCCGGCGGTCGAACTCGACGAGACCAACATCTTCGGCTCTCCCGACGGCCTCGCCTTCGACGACGACGGCCGGCTCTGGATCCTCACCGACGTCTCCAACTCCGCGCAGAACCTGCCCTCCAGGGGCTACGGCAACATCGGCAACAACCAGCTGCTGGTCGCCGACCCGGAGACCGGCGAGATCCGCCGCTTCCTCGTCGGCCCGCGTGGCGCGGAGATCACCGGCGTCGCCTTCACGCCCGACCAGAAGACCCTCTTCGTCAACGTCCAGCACCCGGGCGAGGCCACCGCCGCCTGGGGCGAGCCGACCCCGGACAACCCGCGGGCGGTCAGCAACTGGCCGGACTTCGACCCCGAGGGCCGCCCCCGCTCCGCCACCGTCGTCATCACCCGCGCCGACGGCGGGGTGGTCGGCGCCTGACCCTTCCGACACGCGGCGGAGGGCGGCCCCGGCGGGGCCGCCCTCCGCCGCGCGGGTCAGAACGCGGCCCCGGCCGGCTGCCGGAGCGTGACGTTGATCCGGTTCCAGGCGTTGATCGCCGCGATCGCCATCACCAGACCGGCCAGCTGCTCCTCGTCGTAGTGCCGGGCCGCCTCGTCCCACACCTCGGTCGGCACCCCCTCCGCGTTGTCCGCGATCCGGGTCGCCGCCTCGGCCAGCGCCAGCGCGGCCCGCTCGGCGTCGGTGAAGTAGGGCGCCTCCCGCCAGGCCGCGACCGTGAAGAGGCGCTCGTCGGTCTCCCCGGCCTTCCTGGCGTCCCTGGCGTGCATGTCCACGCAGAAGCCGCAGCCGTTGATCTGGCTGACCCGCAGCTTCACCAGCTCCTTGACGGCGTGCGGCAGCGGGCTGGCCGAGACGTACGCCTCCAGCGCCAACATCGCCTGCATGCCCTTGGCGGCCGGCTTCCTGATGCTCATCCGTGCCTGCATGTCTCCTGCTCTCCTTCTGCCATTTCCTGGATGTCCAGGACGTTTGATATCCAGATTTTGAGCGGCGCGCCTCGGGGCCGCGCGCCGCCACCGCTATCCCCGGCGGCTCGCGAACCAGTCGCGGGTACGCTGCGGGGTGCGCGGATGGCGCCGCTCGACCGTCGCCCTGATGTCGGCCAGCGTCTGACCCGCCAACTCCCTACGCCAGGCCAGCTCGGCCCGCCGCATGGACTGCGAGACGGCGCACGTCAACCGGTAGTCGACGTCCTCCCGCCCGTCGGGTCCTTTGCGCAGCACCTGCTCGCACCGGAACGCCTCGCCCGGCCCCTCGATGGCCGTCACCACGTCCAACAGGGTGATCTGCTCGAGCTCCCGCGCCAGCCGGAAGCCGCCGCGCGGCCCGGGCGTCGACGTGACGATCCCGGCCCTGGCCAACGCCTGGAGCTGCTTGTTCAGATACGCGGGCGGAAGGTCGTAGAACGCCGCGAGCCGCTTGGCCGTCATCGCCTCGCCCGGCTCTGCCCAGGCGAGGTTGAGACAGCTGTGCAGCGCCCACTCGACGCCCTCGCTCATCCGCATAATCTGGATACTAAACCTCCAGATTCCTGTCTGGCAACCCCTGGCCGGCGGTGGACCCGCCGGCCAGGTGGCCGGGGCCGCCTGACCGCGGGTCAGCCGAGGTTCTTCTCAAGGGCCTCCAGATAGCGCTTGATGGAGTGGTCCCTGACCCCGTCCGAGGCCGGCGCGAAGGCGTCGGCCGTCAGGCCCCTGGCCCGGTCGGCGAGGCCGGTCAGCAGCGGCACCGAGTCGTGGATCCTGCCCTTGCTGTCGATGTACCGCAGCTCCTTGACGTGGGTGTAGGCCGGCTCCGGCGGCACCTGCGGCACGATGTCGTTGTTGTTGACGAAGCGGTACGTCCGCTGTCCGAAGCCCTGGTTGTAGGCGTCGGCCAACGTCAGGTCGCAGGCCCGGGGTTGGCCGTAGGTGTAGACGCCGTCCGCGAGGAGGCGGGGGTCCTCCAGGTACATGCGGGCCCCCGCCAGCATGGCCAGCGCCCCGCCGAGGCTGTGGCCCGTGAACCAGACCGTCTGGCCGTTGTCGCGGAGTTCGGCCACGGCGTTCCTCACGTCCGGCCAGACGGAGTCGAGCGCCTCGCCGAACCCGTAGTGGACGTAGCCGGTGCCGCCGTAGCCGGGCCAGGGCGGGGTGGTGGAGTCGGACAGCCAGTCCTTGATCTGCGCGGGTTCGGTGCCCCGGAAGGCCGTGACGATCATCCGGTCGCTGGCGGCGGTGTACGCCTGGGTGTCCTCCAGCGGGAACGGCGGCGTGAAGCGGGACTCGTGGTGTCGCACCTGGTCGAAGCCCCAGTTCCGCGCCTGGTCCTCGATGGTGGACTGGTCCTTGTAGGCGAGGTCGGACGCCTGGGCGAGCGCGTAGGCGTGCGGCACGCTGTACGCGCGGGCGCCGTGGTCGAAGCCGGCGGTGACGGTCACGTGCGGTCCCTTCGGGGTGAACGACGGTGGTCACCGTCCGTGGTATCCCGGCGCGGCGCCCGACGGGCGGCGCCGCAGGGCCGGTTCACCCGAAGGGCGGAAATGGTGAAACGCCGGTGGGCGCTCGTCCGCTTCCCTAGACTGTGGGACACACCTTGGGGGAGGACTGATGTACCCACGCGCGCCGCGCACGCGCCGTTCCTGCGCCTGGCTGCTCGACTTCGCCGTCCTGGTGGCGGTGGCCACCCTGCTCGGCTGGCTGACGTTCAACCGGATCAGCGCCCAACTCACCGACGTGACGGCCCTGGCGGGGACGACCGCCTGGGAGGTCGTCACCTCGGACGGCGACCTGGTGGGGGCGGGTCGGCATGTCGGGGAGTCGGTCTGGCGCTCGGCGGTGAACGCCGTCTGGCAGGCGTTCGCCGCGCTGGTGGCCTTCACCTTCGTCTACTACTTCGCCTCGCTCGCGCTCATGAGCCGCACGCTCGGACAGGCGCTGACCAACCTGCGGGTCCAGGGGCGCGAGGGGGCGGACCGGCCGAAGCGGGGCCGCTGGGCGGCCCGCGCCGCCGTCCTCACGATGGTCGACGTCGGCTGGTACTCGCTCGCCTGCTGCCTGTTGGTCGGCGGCGACCTCGCGCTCTCGGTGCTGTGCTGGATCGTCGCCGTGGCGGTCTTCGCGCTCAACGCGCTGCTGGCGCTGGTCGGCGCGCGACGGTCGCTGGGGGACCGGCTGACCGGGACGGCGGTCGCCAGCGCCTGGCAGGTCGGCGTCACCTTTACCCGGATCGGCGACCGGGTGCGGCGCCGGGGCCCGGCCGACGGCGACCTGCCGGCCGAGCCCCTCAGCCCCGCCTGACCTCCCCGCGGTTCCGGCGCCGGACCTTGACGGCACGCAGGTCCGTGACCGCGACGCGCAGGACCCGGTGCGGGAAGCCGTGCGCCACCAGGGCGGCGAGGGCACGGGCGGTGGCCTCGGCCTCGCCGTCGCGGTCGTCCTCGACCGGCACCTGGCAGCGGAACGAGAACGCCGTCATCGTCCGGTCGCAGGTGAAGGCGCCGCGCTCGGTGTAGGCGGCCCCGAGCAGCCCGGGCTCGGCGGCCAACCGGGCGCGGTCGGCGTCGCTCAGCCCTTCGAACGCGCCGCGGACGGTGACCCGGAACACGGTCACTCCTCTCGGGGGGCTCGGGTGGCGTACCCGAGGATCGGGTCGCCCAGGATCTCCTCGGCCGCGTCGAGCAGCGCGAGCACGGCCTCCGCGATGGCGTCCGGGCGCTGCCCGGCGCTGATCAGCCGGCCGATCTCGGAGAAGACGAGGGCGTGCAGCGAGCCGAGCTGGTGCGCGACCACGCGGGGGAGCGGGTCGTCGGGCGCGGCACCCGTCTCCTCGGCCAGCACGACGGCGAGCGCGGCGGTCATCTGCTGGCCCAGCTGTTCGAGGCGGGCGGTCAGGGTGGGGGCGGCCCGCATCATCGCGTAGACGCGGGCGAAGCCCTCGGTCAGCCCCAGGTTCGGGTCGCGCCGGTGCACCTCGTCGCGGAGCCGGCCGAGCACGGCCCGGGCGGCGGACTCGCCCGGCGCTCGCTCCTTCACGAAGTCGGCCAGGCGGCGCCCGAACTCCTGGTCGCGCGGCAGGACCAGGTCCTCCTTGGCCTCGATGTAGTTGTACAGCGTGTTCACGGAGACCTCGGCGGCCTCCGCGACCTCGGCGATCGTGACGTCGTCGAAGCCGCGCGCCACGAAGAGCTCGGTGGCCGCCTCGTGGATGCGCTGGCGGGTCTGGCGCTTCTTCCGCTCCCGCAGACCCTCGGTGCTGGGCGTCATGGGCGCAGTCTAGCCGAAAAGATGAAGCGCATGGCAAAAGTTAAGCGCATTGCATGTTTGCAGCGTGCTGTGCTTTCATCGGCCGCATGTCCTCACCCGTCATCACGACCCGGGGGCTCGCCCGGACGTTCCGGCTCAGGACCGGCCCTGTCCACGCGGTGCGCGGCATCGACCTGACCGTCGAACGCGGCGAGATCCTCGGCTTCCTCGGCCCCAACGGCGCCGGCAAGACCACCACCCTGCGCATGCTCACCACGCTGCTGCCGCCCACTGGCGGCGAGGCCGAGATCGCGGGACACGACCTGCGGCGCGACCCGGCCGCCGTACGCCGGCGAATCGGCTACGTGGCGCAGTCCGGCGGGCTCGACCCCGCCTGCCCGGCCCGCGAGGAGTTGGTCACCCAGGGCAGGCTGCACCGCCTCGGCCGGGCCGAGGCCGCGGACCGCGCGGCGGAGCTGGCCGCCGACCTCGGCCTCGGCGAACTGCTCGACCGGCCGACCGCCGCGCTCTCCGGCGGCCAGCGCCGCCGCCTGGAGATCGCGCTCGGCCTGGTCAACCGCCCCGAGGTGCTGTTCCTCGACGAGCCGACCACCGGCCTCGACCCGGCCAGCCGCGCCGACCTCTGGCAGCTCGTCCGGCGGATCCGCGACCGGGACGGCACCACCGTCTTCCTCACCACCCACTACCTGGACGAGGCCGACGCGCTCGCCGACCGCATCGTCGTCGTGGACGGCGGCACCGTCGTCGCCGAGGGCACCGCCGCCGAGCTCAAGCGCCGCCACGCCGGCGATCCGGCCGCCAGCCTCCAGGACGCCTTCCTCGCCATCACCGGCCGCGCCCCGGCCGACGAACCCGTCGCCGTCTAGAGAACCCGTCTCAGGAACCCACCGTGCTCACCGACACCGGTATCGTCTTCGGCCGCGCCCTGCGGGCCACCCTCCGCTCGCGGACCAACGTGCTCTTCGCCATGCTCCAGCCGCTGCTCTTCCTCGCCCTCTTCGGACCGCTGCTGACCGGACTCGACCTGGGCACCGGCGGCTCGTCGTGGCAGGTGCTCGTCCCCGGCGTGCTCGTCCAACTCGCGCTGCTGGGCGGCTCCTTCGTCGGGATCGGCCTGCTCATGGACCGCAACCTCGGCGTCCTCGACCGGCTGCGGGTCACCCCCGTGCGCCCGCTGGCCCTGCTGCTCGGCCGCACCCTGCGCGACGTCGTCCAACTCCTCACCCAGGCCCTCGCCCTGGTGCTGCTCGGCCTCGCCTTCGGGCTGCGGGCACCGCTGGCCGGGGTGGCGATCGGCCTGCTCCTCGTGGGCGTGCTGGCGGCGGCGCTCTCCGCCCTCTCCTACGGTCTCGCCACCCTGGTGCGCACCGTCGCGGAGTTCGCCTCCGTCGCCAACACGGCGGCGATGCCGCTGATGCTGCTCTCCGGCCTGCTGCTGCCGATGACGCTGGCACCGGCCTGGCTGGACGGCGCGTCCAGGGCCGTGCCGTTCCGCTACACCGTGGACGCGGTGCGCGAGGCGTTCCTCGGCCACTACGCCAGCGGGACGCTGGCCCTCGGCGCCGCCGTCACCGTCGCCCTGGCGGCGCTCTGCGTGCTGGCCGGCGCCCGCGCCTTCCGCCGGCAGCCGGCCTGAGCCGACCGTCGGCGGGGCGTGCGGCCGGCGCCTACTGCGCCGCGCCGCGCCAGACCGTGAGGTCCACGGTCACGTACTGGCTGGACGAGTCGACGGGTGCGTACTCGACGACCGTGACCAGGGCGATGTCCCCGGTGGCGGTGGTCAGGCAGATCTCGGATCCCGGCGGCGCCTCGTCGTCGAGGAACCCGTCGGTGTATCGGGTCACCGAGCGGCAGGTGTCGAGCGAGCCGGTCTCGTCCTGCCGGAGCAGGGCCAGGGTGTTGTCGTCACCGGTCACCAGCGAGCGGTCGTACGAGGTGAAGCTCGCCCCGATGTAGCCGAGGTCGCCCTCGTAGCTCGGGCCGAGCTCCGGCTGCTCCGGGCTCGGTGGGTCCTGGTAGAGCGAGATGGCGTGGCCGTCGGGGATGGAGACACCCTCGTAGGTCACCGGTTCGGGTTCGGCGGGTGGTTCGGAGGTGGTTTCGGAGGGGGTGGTCTCCGTTTCTTCCTCGTCCGGGGTGGTTTCCTGG